>JBBIMZ010000061.1:0-9505 GCA_037444135.1 Solibacteraceae bacterium | reverse complement strand
AGGGAAAGCCATGACGGACGAGCTCACACGTAGGGAGCTGGGCGCGTTCCTGCTCGCCCCGCCGGCCTCGCTTCCCGCTCAGGAGGCGAAGGGAGCCGAGGCGGATCCGCTCGAGAGGGCACGCAAGCGCCTCCGCGAAACCGTGGCGAAACTGGAGAGCTTCGAGCTGCCGGTGGCCGTCGAACCGGCGTTCGTTTTCAGACCCTGAGCCGGGGACGCCATGGCCATCGCCGGTGATGACATCTTCTTTGCCACGATTTCGGAGCTGCACGACCGCCTGAAGGCTAACCAGTTCTCGGCACGCGAGCTGGCCGTCGCCTTCTGCGACCGCCTCGAGAAACTGGGGCCGCGCTACAACGCCCTGGCGCTGTCGCTGCGGCCGGCGGCCATCCGCCAGGCCGACGAGGTCGACGGCGATCTGCGGCGCGGCCGTTTTCGCGGGCCGTTGCAGGGCATCCCCTACGGCGTCAAGGACCTGCTCAGCGTCGCCGGGCAGCCGACGACATGGGGCGCCAAGCCCTACGCGGGGCAGGTGTTTGACTACGACGCCGCCGTGGTCCGGAAGCTCAACCGGAGCGGCGCCCTGCTGATCGGCAAGTTGGCGATGATCGAGCTGGCCGGCGGCGGCGGTTACAACACCGCGGCCGCTTCCCTCACCGGACCCTGCCTGAACCCTTGGGACCGGACGCGCTGGGCGGGCGGCTCTTCCAGCGGCTCCGGCTGCGCCGTCGCGGCCGGCCTGGTGACGTTCGCACTCGGCTCGGAAACCTCCGGATCGATCATGACGCCGGCCGCCTTCTGCGGGGTGACCGGACTGCGGCCGACCTACGGCTACGTCAGCCGGCACGGCGCCATGGCGTTGAGCTGGACGATGGACAAGATCGGGCCGCTGTGCCGCTCGGCCGACGACTGCGGCCTAGTGCTCCAGGCCATCTCCGGCGGCGACGCCAATGACCCGGCCTCGGCCGGCAAGAGCTTCTACTACGCGCCGCAGTTCGTGCGGGGGTTCCCCGATCTCACGATCGGCTACGCGCCCTCGGACTTCGAAGAAGCGCCGGAAGAGTCCTGCCGCCCCGTCTTCCGCGAAGCCTTCCGCGTTCTCCGGGAGATCGGCTTCAAGATCAAGGAAGTCGAGCTGCCCGACTTTCCTTACGCCGCCGTCACCGGCACGGTCATCAGCGCCGAGGGCGCAGCCGTCTTCGAGCCGCTCATCCGAAGCGGCCGCGTCGAGCAGCTCGCCGACCCCGAGCAGATCGCCGGTCTCAAGGCCGGGCTCGAGATCGCCGCCAAGGACTACTTGAAGGCGATGCGCATCCGGAGCCTCATCCAGCGCGAATTCCGCAAGTTGTTCGTTGAAATCAACGTGCTGGTGACGCCGACGCGCTTCGGCGTCGCCCCGAAAGTCGGTGAGCCGCTGCGCCGCCAGGGCGCCGAGCGACCGCAGCCGAAATCGCGCGGCCTGCGGGATTTGATTCCCGCCGGAAATCTCGCCGGACTGCCGGCGCTCACGTTGCCGTGCGGTTTCGATCAGGGCTTGCCGCTCGCCATCAGC
Organism: Solibacteraceae bacterium; assembly: GCA_037444135.1. Taxonomy (GTDB): domain Bacteria; phylum Acidobacteriota; class Terriglobia; order Bryobacterales; family Bryobacteraceae; genus CALKXJ01. The sequence goes on along the minus strand of JBBIMZ010000061.1, from coordinate 7,953 downwards.
CTGGTCGGGCGGCCGTTCTACGAGAATACGCTGCTGGCCATCGGCCGGGAATTTCAGCGCCGCACGGACTGGCACCGCCGGCGCCCGCCGCTCTGATCGAGTTCGCGGGGAGCTCTCGCGTTTCAGCGCACGGCGACCAGGTACGGCGGCAAGTGAAGGAAACCGCCGCGCAGCAGCGGTCGGGGATCCAGGCCGAGCAGGGCTCGCAGGCGCGCGTAGACGGCGGGCTCAGAGGTGCGAAACAGGTAGTCGAGCAGGCTCCGCTGGCGCGGATAGGTCACCAGCACGACCTTCTCGGCGGCGGCAATGCCGGCTTTTTCCCGGATGCGCGCCACGGCGCGGTCCAGGCCGCCGAGTTCGTCGACGAGGCCGTTTTCGGCGGCTTGGGACCCCAGCCAGACACGGCCCTCGGCAAGCGGCCGGACCTGATCCACGGAGCGGTGCCGGCCCTCGGCCACTATTTCGAGGAAGCGGCGATAGATTTCCTCGACGCCCTCGCGGAGCTTCCGGCGGGCGGCCGGGTTCAGCGGCTGGTAATCCGAATCGATGTCGGCAAAGCGTCCCCGCGTCATGGTCTCTTTCCGCACCCCTAGCTTGTCGTAGAGCCCGCGAAGATTCGCCTTGCCGTAGAGGACGCCGATGGAGCCGGTGAAACTGTGACGAGAGGCGATCACAGGTGAGCCGGTCATGGCGATGTAATAGCCGCCGGAGGCGGCCGAATCCGACATCGAAATCACCAGCGGTTTCTTCTGGGCCAGAAGTCGGGCCTCGTGCAGGATCTCGTCGCTGGCGATTGCGTCTCCGCCGGGCGAGTTGATGCGCAGGATCACTGCCCGGATGCGCGCATCCTCGCCGATCTGGCGCAGCAGACGCGTGAAAGAGCGCGAGGCCAGCACGCCCTCTTCCTCCAGGCCGTCGTCGCTCCGGACGATCGTACCTTCGGCGACGACAAAAGCAACCCGCACACCTTCCTCCGCAGCCGTCGCGCGCCAATAGTCGCGGCCGGACAGCTTGCGAAGCCGGTCCTGTTGCAGCTTCGCCTTCAGCCGTTCGTAAAACTCATCCTCGAAGACCAGATCGTCCACCAGGCGACGTTGCCGGGCCTGGGAGGCCAAAAACGGCCCTTGGTCGATGAGCGCCCTGACCTGTTCGGCCTGAAGGGAGCGGGCGGCCCCGATCGAATCGACAAAGTCGGCGTAGACCCGGTCGAGGATCGATCCGAGCACCTCGCGCGTTTCGGGGCGCATCGAAGTCCGGGTGAAGGTGTCCCCGGCGTCCTTGTACCTGCCGGCATGCTCGATCTCGAACTCGACGCCGAGCTTGTCGAGCGTGTTCTTCAAGAAGATCACTTCCGCCCGCAGCCCTTTGACGTCGAGCAGATCTTCGCGGGACAGATAAATCTGGTCCGCCGCCGTGGCCACGTAGTACTCACGCCCGCCGGGGCCGCGCAGGTACGCCATCAGGGGTTTGCCCGACTTGCGGAATTCAAGCAGCGAGTCGCGGATCTGCTGAAGACGCGCCCAGCCCGCTGCGAGATCCTCGGGAAACAGCGCCACGGCTTTCACGCGCGGATCGGCCGCAGCTCTGCCGAGCAGTTCCCAGATCTGCTGGACGGTGAGAGGCCGGCGCGCCTCGAGCACCGGCAGCGGCCAGCGGACAGGCGGGCGCTCCGGAATCTCCCCGCTGAGCTCCAGCACGACCGTCGTGCCCTCCGGCACCGAGGGACGCCGCTCAACCAGGCTCACGGCCAGCACCAAAGCCACGCCCGCCAATAGCGTCAGCAACAGACCGGTGGCGAAGCCTAGCAGAAACTTCTTCATCGAGCCTTCCGCCGGCCGGCCCAATCAGGCGCCGCTTAAGATGAAGTCGACCCGGCGGCTGATCTCTTCGAGCACAGCCCGGTCGCCGCCGCGAACCTCCACGGTCGCGCTGCCGCGGTAGCCGATCTCGCTCAGCGCCCGGTGAACCGCCTTCCAGTCGATGTCGCCCTCCCGCAAGGCGACGAACTCGGCATAGCGCCGGCCCGTAGCCTTGTCCGCCCGGAAGCGGAAATCCTTGAGGTGCAGTTTGACGATGCGCTTGCCGAGCGTGCGGATCCAGTCCTGAGGGTAGCCGTAAAGTACGATGTTGCCCACATCAAAGTAAGCCCGCACCCATGGGGTGTCGAACTCGTCGACGTAGCGGGCGAACTCGAGCGGGCTCAGCAGAAACTTGTTCCACACGTCTTCGACCGCGATCACGACTTTCAACTCCTTGGCCAGGGGGATGAGCCTGCGAATCTGCTTTTGCGAGCGCTCCCAGGCCTCGCCGTAGCTCGTCTGTTCGTTGACGACCGCCGGCACCAGCAGCACCGTGTCGGCGCCCCAGAAGCGGGCGTTGCGAAGGCTGACTTCCATGCAGTCGACGCTGCGCGCAACGACGGCCGGGTCGCTCGACGACAAGGGATATTGCCAGTGGTCGGAGTTCATCACCGAGTGAATCCGCAAACCGGCGGCCCTGGCGGCGCTGAGGATCGCTTCGGCCTCAGCGGGATCCCGAATCGTCGGGCATTCGAGCTCCTCGAAACCGGTTTCGCGTGCGAGCCGGAGCCGCTCAGGGTAAGGAAGTTCTTTCGGCAACATGCCGAGGAGAATTCCTTTCTTGATCGGAAGCGTGGCGGCGCGGGCGGCTGCGGGCCCCATCGCGGCGGCAAGAAAGGTCCGTCGATTCATGAACCGATTGTACACTGGCCGCCTGCGGCAGGGCTCAGGCAGGCGTCGGGAGCTGGATGATCTTCTTCTGGATCGCGTACTGCACCAGCTGCGCTTTGTTGTGGATGTCCAGCTTGCGCATGAGGTTGAACTTGTGCGCCTCCACGGTCTTGACGCTCAGATTGAACTCGCAGGCGATTTCTTTGACCGATTTGCCCTCGGCCAGCATTTTCAGAACCTCGCGCTCGCGCGCCGTCAGCGTGGCGAACCGGGGCGTCCGGCTGGCCGACTTGATCCGCACCCGGAAATCGTCGACCAGTTGCGAGAGCATCCGCGGGCTGAGGTAGCTGCCGCCGCGCATCACCTCCCGCATCGCCGACAGCAGCTGCGGTGCCGGGCTGTCTTTGAGAACATAGCCGCTGGCCCCCACCTCCATGCCCTCGACCAGGTAATCCTCGTCGTCGTACATGGTAAGAAACAAGACCTTGGTCTCCGGGCGGCTCTTGCGGATTTGCCGCGTGGCTTCGAAACTGGACAGGCCCGGCATGCCGATATCCATGAGCACCAGGTCCGGCCGCGTCTCCTCGGCGCGCTCCACGGCTTCGGCCCCGTTGCCCGCCTCGGCCACCACTTCCATGTCCGACTCGCCGCCGATCAACGTGCGGATGCCCTGGCGGAACAGCGTGTGGTCGTCGGCCAACAATACTCGAATCTTGCTCATGACTCTGTCATCCACCTCGCAGTCACTGGCGCCGCGGCAGGCAAGGCGTTCGGCCCTCTTCGGCCGGCGGGCTGTCCCCGGCCAGCGGCAGCAAGGCCACGATCCGGGTGCCGCGCCGGCTTCCGCTCGGGCGGCTGTCGATTTCCAGCCTCCCCCCGAGCAACGCCACGCGCTCCCGCATTCCCGCCAGTCCGAACGTCTCCGTCCCGGCGAGGGCTTCTTTCACCGGAAAGCCCACGCCGTCGTCCTCGACACAAAGCCGCAAGTATGAATCGGCCGAACTCACCGTGATGTTTACCCTCCCGGCCTGCGAGTGCTTCGCGATGTTGTGGCAACACTCCTGCACCAGCCGATATGCCACTGTTTCGACCGTCTTCGGAAGCCCCTCCAGCCGGCCCACACGCAGCCGCACCCGGCACGGATGCCGCTGGCGCAGCCGCGCCGCCAGTTGCCGCACCGCCGCCGCCAGCCCCAACTGTTCGAGCACCGCCGGACTGAGCGCCCCGATCAGACGCCGCGTCTCCAAAATCGTGCTCTCGGCGACCTGCCGGATCTGCCCCAAACGCCGCTTCCAGGCCCCCAGCTCCTCGGGCAGCTCCTTTTCCAGCATCTCCAGCTGGAGCCGGATGTACAGCAACGACTGCCCGGTTTCGTCGTGAAGCTCGCGGCTGATCCGTCGCCGCTCGACTTCCTCGACGTGCAGCAGGTGTTCGGCCAGACGCTGGATCAGCCGCTGCCGGGCCTCCAGATCCTCGATCAGGCGCGCCTTCTCGAGCGCCGCCAGGCACCGCTCCGAGGCCGCCTCCAGCAGCTCCCGCTCGCGCGGCAGCCAGTCGTAGCGCTTCGCGAAGCCGAACTGCATCACGCCCGCCAGCGTGCTTCCGGACCGCAGCGGAACCGTCCAGGCCCAGGCAAACCGCGCCCGCCAGCCCGGATCGAGCAGCAAGCGGCGGAGCCGGGAGCTCATGTCGAACGAATGCGGCCGGCTCAGGCCCCGCCGCATCGACGCGGTCACCACTGCCGGCGCCGCGCAGTTCCCCGATGCCGTGGTCGCCTTCAGCTTCCACCGCCCGCCTTCCTCCGCCAGAAATACGTGCGCCTCTTGAGCGCCGCAAAACCCCGCCAGCACCCCCAGGCTCCCCTCCAGCAACTCCTCCAGACTCCGGCAGTCCAACTCGGCCCGGAACAGCCCGTAGAAGGTCTCCGCCTCGGCTTCGCGCACCTGATAGTAGGCCCGGTTGAGCGTCAGCAGCACAATGAACGTCAACTGCTCGCGGGCCCATCCCAGATTCACCGCCTCCTCCGGCGCCAGATCCTCGAGCAGCGGCCCGACCAGCTCGTCGTAAGCCCCCAGCGCCCTCACGATCCTGCTCGGAGACAGCTGCAACTTCGCCAGCCGGCGCCCGTGATACTCCACCTGCTCGAGAAAGTCGCCGAGCGGGCGCCTGCGCGCCACCATCCTCGCCGCTGCCCCCACCGTGATGGCTGACAGACCCCGGCGCTGGATCGCCGCAAACCCCAGCCGTCGCAGCCTCGCCTCGAAGCCCCGCTCCAGTCGCTCCAGACGCGGCTCCAGCAGACCCGCCAGCCGCTCGATCTGCCGGTTGAGCTGATCGCTCAGTACGTGGGCGGCATCCGCCAGGGCGGGCATGCCCGTTGTGTGCGGCACCAACCCTCACATCGGCCGGATCCGGCTATTTTGTATAGCCCGCCGCCGCCAGAAGGTTGATCACCGTGCTGTGGCCGTTGGCTTCCGCCGCCGCCAGCGGCGTGACGCCTTTGGCGTTCGCCGCCGACCCCTTGGCCCCGCGCTTGAGCAGCAGCTCGACCACGTCGGCCCGGCCCCACGAAGCAGCATGATGCAGGGGCGTCGCCCCGGATTCGGCCTCCCGGGCCTCCAGGTCCGCGCCGCGGTTCAGCAGCAGCTCGGCTACGTCCCGATGCCCCGCCAGTGCGGCGTCGTGCAGCGGCGTCGCCCCGGAGCTGTTCCGCGCATTCGGATTGGCCCCCTTGGCCAGCAACAGCTCCACGATCTCGGCATGGCCCTTGAGCGCCGCGTCGTGTAGGAGCGTCGAGCCGCCCGCCGTCACCCCGTTCGGATCGGCGCCGTTTTCGAGCAACAGGCGGACGATGTCCGTCTGACCCCGCAGAACCGCTTCCTGCAACAGGCTCGCTCCCGTCGCATCGGCTTTCTCGAACGGGGCCCCGTGGTCGAGCAGCGCCTGGGCGGCTTTGCTGTGCCGGAAATGCAGCGCCACGTCGAGCGGCGTCTCTCCGTCGGCGTTGCGCGCGGAAACATCCGCGCCCGCTTCGATCAGCGCCGCAATCACGTCCGGATGCCCCTTGGCCGCCGCGTGATGCAGCGCCGTGGCGCCCGTCTTCGGGTTTCTCCGGTTCACCGCGGCCCCCTTGACCAGCAAGAGCTTGACCACCTCGAGCTGCCCCTTCCAGGCCGCTTCGTCGAGCGGCGTCGAGCCCGAGGCGTCCGTCGCGTTGACGTCCATCCCCTTGTTGAGGAGCAGCGCCAGCACCTCCCCGTAGCCGCGGTTGGCCGCCAGGTGCACCGCCGTCGACCCTCCCCCCGACCGCGCCTGGAGATCCGCCCCGGCCTCGAGCAGCCGCGCGACCACCTCCGGATGATTCGTGATCACCGCATAGTGAAGCGGCGTCGAGCCCCCCTCGGCATGCCGCGCGTTCGGATCGGCGCCCCGCTCGAGCAGCAGATCCACCACCGCCAGATTGCCGCTCCAGGCCGCATCGTGCAGCGCCGTTCCCCCGAGCGAGTTCCGGGCGTTGACGTCGGCGCCTGCGTCGAGCAGTTCCTTGACGCGCGCCACGTCGCCGGCGCGCACAGCCGAGTTGAGTTCTTCGGTCTGAATGGGGGATGCCGCCAGCAGCGCTACGGCGGCCAGCCACGCGCCCATAGCCTCAGCCTACCACCGGCGCCCCGTCACTCCGGGGCTTTCCGCCCCGGCCCGTACAGGATCCGCCCCGGACGCGCCTGCGTGTGCCGTCCGCCGTCCAGCACGAACTCCCCATTGACCAGCACGTGCTCGATGCCGGTCGCATACTGGTGCGGCTTCTCGAACGTAGCCCGGTCGAGCACCTTCTCCGGATCGAACACCGTCACATCGGCCCACTGGCCCGGGCGCAGCAGCCCGCGATCGTAAATCCGGATCTTGGCCGCGTTCGCCGACGTCATCTTCCGCACGGCCTCCTCGAGCGTCACAACCTTTTCCTCCCGCACGTACCGGCCCAGCACCCGCGGAAACGTCCCGTAGTAGCGCGGATGCGGATGCCCGCGCGCCAGCGGCCCTTCCGCCTTCACCGCCGTGCCGTCCGAGCCGATCGAGACGAAGCTTTGGCGCAGCGCGTAGCGCATGTCCTCTTCCGAGTGATGGAAATACACCGTCGGAACCGACCCGCCGTTTTCCACCAGCAGCTCGAAGAGCACATCGATCGGGTCCCGGCCGAGCGCGGCGATCACCTCGCTCATGCGCCGCCCTTCGAACTTCTTATAGGCCGGATTCGACAGCGAGACCAGCAGCATCCCCTCCCAGCTCCCGGTCGCCGTGTAGTGGTTGTACCAGTTCGAACCCGGAATGCCCTCGAGGATCTCCTTTTCGAGGCGCGGCCGCAGCGCCGCATCCTTCAGCCGCGCCACGAGCGCCTGCGGCCCGCCTTCGTGCGCCCACGGCGGGATGATGCTGGCCAGATTGTTCTGCCCGGCCCGGTACGGGTAGACGTTCGCCTCCACCGGCTCGCCCCGCGCCCGCGCCGCCGCGATCGTCGCCGCCAGCTCCGGCATCTGGCCCCAGCGCCTGTGATCGGCGATCTTCAGGTGAATGATGTCGACCGGAACGCCCGCCCGGCGCCCGATCTCGAGCGCCTCGGCGACCGCCTCGAACACCCCCTCGCCCTCCGTGCGCAGGTGCGTCGAGTAGATCCCCCCATAGGGAGCCGCCGCCCGGCACAGCGCCGCCAGGGTCGCCGTGTCGATCCACGAGCCCGGCGGGCCGCTCAACGAACTGGCCACGCCCAGCGCCCCCTGTTCCATCGCCTCGCGCACCAGCCGCTCCATCTCGGCCAGCTCCTCCGCCGTCGGCGGGCCGGCGCGCGGCCCCCGCACGTACGTCCACACCTGGCTGCTGCCCACGTAGCTGCCCACGTTCGTCGAGATGCCCCGCTCGAGCAGCCGCCGGAAATAACCCTGGAAGTCGCTCCAGGCGCACCCGCCCGCGCGCTCCGTCTGCTTGCCTCCGCACGGCGCCGCCGAGCCGCCTTCGCCGAAGATCATCGACGTGACCCCCTGGCGCACCATGCTCTCGGCGTCGCCGTCTTCGAGGATCGTGAAATCCGAGTGGTTGTGGATGTCGATGAAGCCCGGCGCCACCACCAGTCCCGCCGCGTCCACCACGCGGCGCGCCGTGCGCCCCTCCAGCCGCCCCACGGCCGCGATCCGCCCGTCGCGGATCCCCACGTCCCCGTAAAACCACGGATTACCCGTTCCGTCGACGATCCGTCCGCCGCGGATCAGCACGT
>JBBIMZ010000060.1:0-11896 GCA_037444135.1 Solibacteraceae bacterium | reverse complement strand
CCGCCGAACCGAAGTAACTCAACCGGACCTCGCTGGCGCCCTGGGCGTCTAGATACGCCTTAAGCTTCTTGAGGTCCTGGCCCCAGTCGATGTTCGAGTCCACCAAATAGCGCGGCCCGTGGGCCGGGCCGCCGGCCAGCGAGTTGAAGAATGCCAGAAAGTGCGGATAGATCCGGGCGTGCTCGCAGGCGTGCACGCCCGCGAGAACGGCCAGGGCCGGCGCCAAGCGCCGCCGCCAGCAAGCCGCCGCGACCGAGGCGAACAGGAACGGATAGACCGGGAGAATGTGGCGCAGCCCGATGTTGATTCCGGCCAGCATGCTCAGGCCGAAATAGACCCCGGGCGCCGCCAGCAACACCCGCCAGACCAGAGGCACTTCTTTCCAGCCGCGGCAGGCCACGCGCCTGAGGCCCAGCGCCAGGCTGCTCGCCAGCAGCGCCAGAAGCGCCGACGGCGTCTTCACCGCAAACGCCACGGGGAAGTAGTACCAGATTCCTCGCTGCGAGACTTCGCCCAGCAGGTAAGAGGGCCGGCCGCCGCTCTCGGTCCGGACCAGGCTGTCGAATCCCAGCACATAAGCGTGGCCGGGAAGGCGGGTCCTTTCTCCGAACCAGATCAGCGCCCGCGCGAAGCCCGTGTCGGGAAACGTGCTCTCAGAAAGCGCCCACTTCTCGCCGGCCAGCGCCCGGCGCGTCTCCGGCCAGTAAACCAGCGCCACTACTGCCGAGCCGACCGCCACCGCCGCGCCGCCGGCCGCGAGACAGCTTCCGAGCCCGCGGCGCCCCAACAAGAAGAGCAACGGAAACAGCCCCGCCAGAAACAGTGCCGAGTACTTGGCCGAAAAGGCCAGGCCCAGCACCACGCCGGCCAGGACCAGATCGCGCCTCCGGCCGCTTTCCAGAAAGCGGGTCCAGGCGGTCACGGCGGCAAATATCAGCAGCGTGGCCATCAGGTCCGTGGTCACGTACCGGCCGTGCGCAATCAGATTCGGGTCGAGCGCATAGAGAAACAACGCCAGCAGAGCGGGTCCGGCCCCGAAGCGGCGGCGAGTCCAGGCGGCGAGCAGCACTCCGAGCAGGAGCGTCAGCGCCATGGTCGGCAAGCGTCCGAGCAGCAGGAGGGTGTCGGCCGGCGCCCGGTTCCGGTACAAGAAGATTTTCGCCAGTCCGAAGAAGTCGCGCGCCCGCCACGCCTCGTGCTCGAGCGGCAGGCGCGGATTGAGCGCCAGCAGCGGCGCTGCGGCCAGCAGCTTGCCGAGCGGCGGATGCTCCCAGTTCACTTCGTAGTCGCCCGTTTTCCAGTACAGATAGCCGGCCATCAGATGAACGGCCTCGTCCCAGGTCTGGCTCTCCTGGCGGCTGGTGGCCACCAGCACCGCTCCCATATAGACGAGCAGGAGCGCGGACACGACCCAGAACAGCCCTCGGGGTGCGATCCAGCGCTTCAAGGACTCCCCTTTCGAAGATCATAGACGTAAATCGAATGTCCCACCCGCGCCAGCGGCCGCCGCTCGCCGAGCCAGTCGTAACTTCCCGGCCTGACATACAAGCCCAACAGCAGATTCGCGCTGACGGCAGCGATGCAATCGGCGCGCTCCCTCGCCCCCGTCTCCCAGCTAAGCGGCAGGGGGAGGCGCCGGATGCCGTGATAAGCGACATCGGTGGTCCCGAAGTAAGCCAGGCACGCTTTGTTCGTGCCGAGCCGGTCTAAGTAACTCTTGAGCCGCTTGACGTCTTGCCCCCAATCCAGATTGGAATCGGCCAGGTATCTCCAGCCGTTCGAACTTCCGCCGCAGAGAGAATTGAAAAAAGCCAGAAAGTACGGATACGTTCTGACCCATTCGGCGGCCTGCACCGCGGCCACCAGGGCCAGCGCCGCCACGAGCGCCCGCCGCCGCAGCTCGAACAGCCCCGCCGCCAGCAGGACAAACAGGAACGGATAGACCGGCAGAAGATGGCGAATCCCCAGGTTCAGATGGCTCGCGAGGCTCAGTAGAAAATAAACCGCCGGCGGCACCACCAGCACCGGCCACTTTCGCGCCAGCCGGGCCACGCCCCACAGCGGACCCGCGAGCAGCACCAGCAGCGACGCCGAGGGCGTCTTCACCGCAAACGCCACCGGAAAGTAATACCACCAGCCATGTCCGGAAAGCTTCCCCAGCAGATACGACGGCCTCCCCGCACGATTGTGCTCGGCCAGATAGTGCAAACCCGTCCAGAAGGGATGCCGGAGCGGCGAAAGCTCTCCGGTGAGGACTTTCCAGGTGTCGGACCAGTAGGCGAGCCCGACGATGCCGGCCGTCACCGCGCCAAACGCCGCCCACTCGCCGAGACGGCGCAGACCCGGCCGTCCCCGCCGGAGCCAGTCGAGCAGCACCAGGGCCGGCGCCAGCGCCAGCGCCGAGAATTTCACCGCCAGCGCCAGCCCAAACACCACCCCGGCGGCCGCCAGCGAGCGCCCGGAATTCACCTCCAGATGCTGGTCCCAAGCCAGCGCCGCGGCGAAGATGAAAAGCGCCGCGAAAAGATCCGTGGTAACGTAATGGCCGTGCGCGGTGAAGTTCGGGTCGGTCGCATAGAAAAACAGGGCCGCCAGCGCCGGGCCGGTTCCGAAACGCCGCCGGGCCCACACGGCGATCAACCCCCCGAGCAGCAGCGTGAACAGCATCGTGGGCGTCCGACCGGCCAGCAACAAAACGTCGGGCCGCACGCGGTTGCGGTAGAGAAAAACGGCGCCCGCGATCGGCGCCGCCCGCAGGCGCCAGGAAGGATGGTCGGTGGCCAGCCTTGGGTTAAAGTACCGCAACGGCAGAGCCGAGATCAGGTTTCCTAACGGCGGGTGCTCGGCGTTGAAATCGAAATCCTGGATCGTCAGGTAAGCCCAGCCCGCCGCCAAGTGCCCCGCTTCGTCGTAGGTGTCGTTCTCCTGGAGCGCCGCGGCGACCATCGCCGCCCCCATCGCCGCCAGCAGGATGGCCGAAGCGCCGGCGAATGCCCGACCGCTCTCCAGACGCATTCACCGCACTTCTACCACGAAGTACGGGGTCGCGTCGGCCGGATCGGGATAACACCACCCTCCGCCTTGCGCGTCCAGCACTTCAAAGTAGTAGATCAGATCATAGCGGCCGTCGATTTCCTCGCCGGGGATGGTGAACGCCGCCTGCCCCGCCGGCGCTTCGAGCGTTCGGAACTGCACGAGTTGGTTCATCGGCCGGTAGTGGAGCCGCACCGTCCGCGCGCGCCCCGGCGGCGAGACGCTCAGCCGGAGCGACAGCGGCCGCCCGACCGGGATCTGTTTGACCGGAAGATGAGCCAGCAGCGGCCGCGTCCCCCGCTTCTCCTGGAACCGCGGCATCGGCGTCGGCTCCGGATCCGTGGTCTTGACGATGACTCCGGCGATTTGCCAGCGGCCTTCCGGAAAGACGATGTCCACCACGCCGCCGGCGGCCCGCTGCACCGTCGAAGCCGCGTTCCCGTCGGGAAACAAGAACGTCACCGTGAATTCGTCCGCCGCCGCTCCGCCGGATCCCTGTTGCTGAGCCACGCGCACGCGGAACGTCTGCGGCCCTTCCCCCTCGATCCAGTCGCCGAAGAGCAAATTCCCCGGCAGCCGAACCGGTCCCCTGGCCGTCGCGCGCAAGATTTCATAAGGGGTCTCGCCGATACCGGCCGCCTGGCGCGTCCCGTCGGCCGTCCAGCCGAACCCTCGCACCGGATCATATGTCGTCTCCGGACTCACCAGGCGGAAGCGCGGCTCCACCGTCGAATTCACCAGCGAGGGCAACGTGCGATAGAGGGCGCCCCGGCGTTCGGGGACCGCCGCGCCGAAATCGAACCCGGCCAGAAAGCGGCCGAAGCGGCGCCACACCGAGAGACGCTCCTCGATGGTGGCCACGTCATGGCGGACGTACGGCAGCTTGTCTTTCCAGTGTCCGATGTCGGCCGGCCCGAAGGCCATCTCATCCGGATAGAGCCCGTCGGTCAGCTTCACCAGCCCTTCCCATACGCGGAGCGCCGCGTGCAGCTCGGCGCGGGCCGCCTCCAGGCCCGCCGGATCGCCCGCTTCATAGAAATACGTGAGCTGAGCGGCCGCGCGCTGCTTGTGCGCGTGATAGCGCGCCAGCGCCGCCAGCACCCGGAAATCCGGCGCCGTGCCCCGCCACTCGCAGTGGCTCTCGCCCAACCGGCCGCCGGCTCTGGTGATCGCCTGCTCGACCGCTCCGGCGAGCCGCTCGAGCCGCTCGGCGGTCTCCTCCGGCGTCTGCTTGGCCGAAGGGGTTCCGCGGAGGCGGCCGCGGACCGCTTCTTGAATCGAGGCCACCAGCCGCCAGTCGCTCGGCAAGACTTCCTTGTAAACCTCGATCAGACCGCCGGGATTGATCTCGGGCCAGACGTACATATTCGGATCCGGCATGTGGACCGCTGAGAGCTCGGGCAAAATCCGGCTGGCCTGCCGGTAGGCCTCCATCACCTCCGCCGCGGCTTCGCCGAACCGGCGCTCCAGTTCTTTGCGCCAGACGCGCTCCGGCGTCTTCGGGTCATAAGTGAGCCGCCCCCACAACCAGTAAAACAGCCAGTAACGCTCGAACTCGTACTTCCAGAAAACACGGTCCGCCTGCGCCGGCGTGAACACGCCCCACCTGCCCGGCCGGTTGCCGAAGCCTTTCTGGGCCAGCGGCTCGTCGATTTCGAAGCCCCGCGTCCCGGAGGCCGTCAACATTCCCGCGGCCCGGCGCACATGCTCGGGATCGCCCCAGACGAGGAGCCGGTTCGAGCCGAGCGCCCAGATCTCCCAGAAGAACTCGTACGGCCGCGGCTTGCGCAGAAGGTCCAGGTAACTGTAGTTAGGGAAGGTCTCGGCCGGCGGATAGGGCCGCCCCATGTGCTCGGCCCAGAACTTCGAGGATAGCCGCAGCGGCACGCCGGCGCCCGTGGCCGCCTCCATCATGCCGTCGCTCATCAACCAGCCCCGCAGATCCAGGGTCACGCGCCGTCCCGCCTCCCGCACCGCCCGGTAGACGTAATCGCGGAAAAAACCGACTTGCTCGTCGGGCAAAATGCCGGACTCGGAGTTGGTTCTCACCTGCACGGAACGAATCGCCGGACACGCCCGCAGCACCTGCTTGAGCGCCGCATAGCTGTACGGCCCGAGGTTGTCCCGCGTCAGACCTTCGACCGACGGCTTCATGCCGCGCTGCACGTTGTGCTGCCAGATCCCGAGCGTGAAGTCGATGCCGTGATCGGCCGCCGTCTGAGCGATGTAGCATAGCGTTTCGAGGTTCCGCGCTCGCTGCTCCGGCGTGAGCCCGGATCTCGGGAAATTCTTTCACCTCGACCCAGTAAGGATACGGCGGCGCCAGATACTCGGTCTGGTGCGCAAAAACGAGATTGAAGCGGTTGAACCGGTTGCGGGCCAACAGCCGAAAATACTCGAGCCAGTACTCGCGCGAGAAATACCAGTCCTCCTCCAGGTCGCCGTTGTGCAGAAAGCGCCGGATGCCGCGAATCGGCACGGCGGGCTTGCCGGTCGTGGCCGCCAGGAAGCCGTGGTTGCGGATCTGCTCGGCGGCCGCCAGCAGGCCGTACATCAGCCCGCGCAGGTCGCCTCCGCTGACCACGCGCCCGGCGATCCGGTAGGTCTCCGGATCCGCTGTCGAGACTTCGGTCCGGATCCGGAACAGCTTCGGGTTGATCCGCCGGGCTTCGAGCGCCCGCTCGAGCTCGGCCAGACCGAATTCGAGCGGTCCTCCAAGCAGCCGTCCCGCAGCGGCCAGCCACAGCGCCGCGCCCGCCGCCCTCAGCCGGTTCCTCGCCGCCACTCGCACTGCCGCCTCAGACCGACGCCGGTCCCGCCCGCCGCAGCCACGCGCGGAGCCGCTCCAGGTCCCGTTTCATGGCGGCGAACACCTCCTCCGGCGCCATCGTGAGCTCGCGTTTGCCTCCATCGGCTCCGCCCAGCGGATATTCGTAATGCACCTGAAGCGGGCCGCGAAACTTCAGCGCCGCCAGCATCTCGAAAAACTTCGGGAAGTCGACCATGCCCTCGCCGAGCGGACACCATTGGGGACGCCAGCGCCCGCGCTCATCCCGGCTCCAGCGAAAATCCTTCACCGCCACCCCGCGCAGCATCGGCCCCACCAGACGCAGACTGTGAATCCAGCCGCCGAAGCCCCCTTCGACCGTGGCGTGGGCCGTGTCGTAGTTGACGCTCACCAGGTCCGGATCGAACTCTTTGAGCAGCAGATACAGATCCCAGATCGACGCCCCCACGCGCCCGATGCCCGAATGCGTGTGGTACATCGCGCAGACCTGGTAGCGCGCGTTCAGTTTCGCCAGCGCGGCCACGCGCGGCTTGAGCGCCTCGAGCTGCTCCGGAATCGGTCTGTCCGGCGCATATTCGAATCCGCCCCAGCGGTAATAACGGATCCCTGACTCAGCCAGCGCCCGCAAAACGGCCTCCGCGTGGGGCGTGCCGGCGTCCACGATGCCGCTGGTAACCATCTCCACCTCGAGCCCTTCCCCACGAATGAGCCGCACCAGCTCCGGCAATTGCGAGGAGACTCGTTCCGGCTCGACATGCCCGCCCGGCCGCACCGTCAAGTCCACGGCGTCGAAGCCGAGCTCTCGCGCCGCCCGCGCCAGACGCCTGCCCTCGAGAAATTGCAGGTGCTTGGAAAAGACGGAGACTTTCAATCCGCCCGTTGCCGTCCCGACTGCGCGACCCGCCAGCGCGGCTGCGCCTGCCTCCAGAAAACTCCGGCGATCCATGCGCCCACCATATCCGCCGGGAAACCGCCCGGTCAACTCGCCCGAAGGCTCAAAACGGAAACCGCCGGCGCCGCGGCGCCGGTCCCGGAGCCGGCCGAACCGCCCGGCTGATGGCCGCTCCGGCCAGCGGCGCCATCACCCGGTAGCCCGCCGCGTTCGGGTGCAGGCCGTCGTCGGCGAGCTCCTGGCGCAGATAACCGCTTGGGTCCACCATCGCCGAGTAGTAGTCGAGATAGACGTGCCCGCTGCGCCGGGCGAATTCCCGGATCCGGTCGTTCAGCTCGAGGATCGTCTTGAGTGGGCGCTGCCGCGTACGCTCGAACCGCGGATCCTGGTCCTTGTTGTAGTTGTGCACGGGAAGCACCGAGGCCAGGATCACCTTGATACCGCGCCCGGCCGCCAGCTCGGCGATCATCGCCAGGTTGTCTTCGATGATCTTGACCGGCACTCCGCGGGCGATGTCATTGGTGCCGCCGAGCACGAGCACGGCCGCCGGCTTCAAGTCCAGCACGTCGCTCTTCATGCGCCCCAACATCTGTCCCGTGATCTGGCCGCTGATGCCCCGGTTGATGAAATCCTGATCCGGGAAGTACTCGTTGAGCCGCCACCCTTCCGTGATGGAATCGCCGAGAAAGACCACGCGCGGGCGATTCGGCTGAGGCGGCGGGAGCTTGGCGTTCGCTTCCGCGTATCGGGCCACATTGTCACGGTCCGGCGCCCGCAGCAGGGCCTCCGTCCGGTCCAGCAAGGCGCGGAAGTGCGTCTCGATGCGCTCGGCCGCCTCCCGCAGTTCGGTGAACTGGCGTCCGGCTTCGGCGGGAAACGGATACGGCTTCGGCATCGAATCGGCTAGCGCCTGATAGGCCCGGAGATCGCTCAGAAGCCGGTACGTGTGCCCGGCGTGTTGCGGGCTCGCTCCGGTGCGCAGGTCCTGGAGGGACTGACGGGCGTTCTCCAGGATCGGCTCGGCCGCCCGCGCCAAGCCCGGGACGGTGATCATCGTCGATTCGATCAACTGCACGGCGCGCTCGAACAGGCGCTGGGCCTCGGCCGGAGAAAGCAGAGCGTCTTCCTGCGCCCGCACGGGACCCGCTCCGAACAGGCAAATCCAGATCGCTGCTTGAACAGCCCGCTTGACTTTCACATCGTCTCCTGTCTGGCCAGCTGCAACGTGATCGTTCCGATGTAGAACGGCATCTGCACGCGAATCTGCACCGGCAGGCGCCGCTCGTCGTCGGTCAGCCACACGAACAGGCGCGCGTTGCGCCGGTAGAGCACGTTCTTGAACAGAAACGCCTCATAGCGGATGGTCTGGTAGGCGCCGCTCGGGGTCTCGATCCGTTCCCGCCGCTGCGCCTCGACGCGCGCGAGCGCCGCCTTCTTGCCGTTGCTCACCGGAAGCTGGACGCTGGACTCGGGCGCCGGCGCCATGGTCCGCAGCCGGGCCAGCCCCGCCAGCTCGTCGTGCACGCACTCGGGAACCTCGATCTGCTTGCTGTCGACGATCTTGGCCTTCTCCAGGTCGTATTCGACATAGCTGGCTTTGCCGGGGGCGGCCAGATAGTTCACTTTGATCTCCCGCTTCTTGCCGCGCTCGTGCACCTGGAATTCATAAGATTCGGCGCAAAATCGGCCGTCAAAGAACACCGTGTAATGATTGTCGACGTTGTAGAGCGCTTCCACGAGCCCGCGCGTTCTCAGCTCGAGCTCCCCGCGCCATTTCTCCGAATCGCCTCCGCCGTCCGGACGGTAGCGGAGCGTCACGTCTCCGGCGTGCATCAGGCGCCACTCGGCCCGGTAGTGCAGCTCCAGCGGCGCGATCGCCTCCGCCGCCGGCCCCGCGACCGGGCGCGCCGCGGCCGCCGCAAGCCATGCGAGAAGCCAGTACCGGCCCGCTGAACCGCCCATCGAAATTCGAGTGTGGCAGATGGCCGCAACCGGCTGCAAGAAGCGCCGGGCTGTCGTAAGCTCAGAGGTGGAGGTCTCGCCTTGACGGCACGGTCAGCCGCGCTCTTCCTGGGCCTGGCGGGAATCGCGCTTTCGGCCGGCGGCGGAGCCGAGATCCCGCAGGGCACGCACGTGCTGCTGCGGATGGTCAACTCCGTCAGCACGCGCACCGCCCGGCCGGGTGACCATCTCTATCTGGAGACGGCTACGCCGATCGTCGTCTCCGGCCGCATCGCCGTCCCTGTTCACAGCTACGTCCAGGGCGTCGTCGTCCAGGCCAGGCGGGCGGGCAAGGTCCGGGGCAGAGCGCAACTGGCGATCCGCCTGGAAACCTTGACGCTGCCCTCCGGCGCGGTGTGGCGCTTTTCGCCCCTCCTCGATTCGGCCGAGGCCGCCGGCTCCGGCCAACAAGTGGACAAGCAGGAGAACATCGTGCGGCAGGCGCCGGATCACGGCGCTGACGCGGCGCGCATCACGCTGCTCGCCGGCAGCGGCGCCTCGATCGGCGGCCTGGCGGACCGCGACTGGCGCGGCGCCGGCATCGGCGCCGGAATCGGGGCCGGGGCCGGCATCGCCACCGTCCTTCTCACCCGCGGCCGCGAAGTGGAGTTGCCCCGCGGCGCCACGCTCGACGTCGTCCTCGCCCGTGCCCTCCGCCTCGACGCCCGATAGCGCTACACTCGATACGCGATCGTGTCGCCGCTTTCCGTCCTCGCCTGCCTGTCGCTAACCGCTGCCGCGGCGGCGGAAACCGTCGAACTGATCCGCGACCGCTGGGGAGTGCCCCATCTGTTCGCCCCGACCGAAGCCGCCGCATTCTTCGGCGCCGGCTACGCCGCCGCCGAGGACCGCCTCCTTCAGATGGAGCTGTTCCGGCGCCGGGCCCGCGGCCGCCTCGCGGAGCTCTTCGGACCCGCCTGGGTCGCCTCGGACCGCAAGTTCCGCACCGCCGGCGTCGGCCGGTATTGCGATCAGGCCGCGGCCAATCTGCCGGGCGACGTCCGCTCCTACTTTCAGGCCTATGCCGCCGGAGTGAACGCCTTCGCGGTCTCCCACGCCGACACGGTCCGGCGTCGCTTCCGGCCCCTGGGCATCCTGCCCGCTCCGTGGACCGAGGGGGATTGCGTCTGCGCCTGGATGGCCGTCGCCGAGCTGTTCGAGAACCTGTACGACGAGAGCGCCATCCGCCGCTACCGCGACTTCCGGCAACTGGCCGAACGCATGGGCGAGGAGGAAGCGCTAGGCCGGTTCGGGATGGTGATCGACGATGCGGCCGCCGTCGTGCCGGAGACCGAGATGGCCAAGAACGCGGAGATCTATGCCCGCCTCAAAGCCACCCCGCCGACGCCGGGCCATTGGTTCCGCTCTTTTCCTGACGAGGCGCTCCGGTTCAGCCACGCCTGGGCTGTCGCCGGCTCGCGCTCGGCTACCGGCAAGCCCATCCTCGAAAGCGACCCGCAAACTTCGGTGAACAATCCCCCCCTATGGTATGAATTCCATCTCAGCGCCGGACGCTTCGACGTGCGCGGCATCGGCGTGGCCGGCTCGCCGGGTCTTCTCATCGGCTTCAACCGTCACATCGCCTGGGGCGCATCCGCCCTCGGCACGGGCGCCACCGTCACCTTTCTGGAGAAATTGGCTCCCGGCGGCCGGGGGTATCTCTTCGGCGGGCAGACGCTCCCCTTCGAGACGCGAACCGAACTTATCGAAGTCAAGGACAGCGCTCCCGTCGCCATCGAGGTCCGGCGCACGCGCCACGGCTTCGCCTTCGACGAGCTCGTCTCGCTCGCGGCAGACGGGGAGGTCTTCGTCAGCCATGTCCGGCAGATCGAGGAAGGCCACACCTCCTTGCTCGGCCTGATCGGCATGATGGGCGCCGGCGACTGGAACCAGTTCCGCGACGCCCTCGAGTGGTACTATAGCCCGGGACTTCATCTGGTCTACGCCGACACGGCGGGCAACATCGGCTATCAGACGCTGCTGCACGCGCCGCGCACTCGCCGCACGCGGCGGATGGCGCTCGAGGGCTGGACAGGCGAGGATGAAATTCACGGCCGGATCCCGATCGAGGAACTGCCCTCGATGCTGAATCCGGAAGCGGGCTTCATCAGCCACGCCAACAACCTTCCCGTGGGCTCCTGGTACCCGCACGATCTCGGCATCGCCACCGGCGGCACCGGCCATTCCTCACGCTCCTGGCGCCTGGTTCAACTTCTGAGCGGCACGCGCCTGTTCTCGGTCGAGAGTTTTGAGTCCGGCGTCCACCGCGACGACGTCCATTCGGCCGTCGCGGCCCTGTTTCCGGTTGCCCGCCGCCTGGCCGCCCGGCTCGGGCGGTCCGACGAGAGCGTCGCGCGCCTCCTGGACCAATTGCGCGACTGGGATTTCCGCTACCGGGCCGACCAGCCTTCCTATCCCGCCGCCCGCGCGCTGGCCGCTTCCCTGATCACGCCTTACCGCGGCTCGCCCCTCAACAGCCGGCTCGGAGGCGGCGAGGGGGGCATCGTGCATCTGGCGCGCTTGCTCGCCTCCCAATACGGGGACTCGGACGCCGTTCCGCAAGATCCGGAGGTTCGCGAGTATTTACTGGCCTGGCTCCGCGCCGCCGCCCAGAATCTGCGCGGCGCTGCGCCGGCGCCGGTCGAGGGTCGGTCCCGCGAGATTCACCCGATGCCGTACCAGCAGAACGGCCCGATGCGCTTCCCCTCCCTCGAGGCCGGCTTGGATCTGGAATCGCCACCGCTGGCCTGCGGCGAAGTGGGGACCATCTGGTCGCAAAAGGGGAATTCCTACACCCAGATTGTGGACCTCTCCGACCCGGACAACTCGCGCGCCGTCCTGCCGCCCGGCATCTCCGAAGACGCCGAGAGCCCGTTTCACGCCGACCAGATCCCGCTCTGGGTCGCCGGCGCCACACGTCCGGCGCCCTTGTCGCGGGCGGCGGTCGAAGCAATCGCCGTCAGCCGCGCGACCCTCACCGTCGTGCCGTACCAGATCCGCTCGCCGCGCCGGCCGCGCCCGCGCACGCCCACGAGCTCACCCGAACACCATGAGCAACTCGCCCGTTCCTCGTAAAGTGCCGAGCTGGGACGCTTATTATCTGAGCATCTGCCGCCACGTCGCCGCGCGCAGCAAGGATCCCAACACCCAGATCGGCTGCGTGATCGTCGGACCGGCCCACG
>JBBIMZ010000059.1:9760-11901 GCA_037444135.1 Solibacteraceae bacterium | reverse complement strand
AGCCGGACGACGGCCGTCGGCGGAACGGCGATCTACCTGGCCGTGCAGGATCTGAAAGCCAAGATCGAGCGCTTCGGCGCGATGCTGCTCGAATCCGACCAAGTCGCCTTCGAGCGCGGCCGGTGCGTATGCCGCAAGACCGGCAAGTCGGTCACGCTGGCCGAAATCGCGGCCGCCGCCTACCGGGCGCTGAAGCTGCCGCCCGGCGAGGAGCCCGGTCTGGTGGCGACACGCTACTGGGAGCCGCCGAATTTCACCTTCCCGTTCGGCGCCCATATCGCCGTCACGGAGGTGGACCGCGACACGGGCGCCGTCGAAATCAAGCGCTACGTGGCGGTGGACGACTGCGGGCGCCTGATCAACCCTCTGCTCGTGGCGGGGCAGATCCACGGCGGCATCGCCCAGGGGCTGGGGCAGGCGCTCTACGAGCAGGCGGTCTATAACGAAGACGGCCAGCTCCTTACCGGCGAACTGATGGATTACGCGGTGCCGAAAGCGACGATGATTCCGTACCTGGAATGCGAGCACACCGAGACGCCGTCGCCGGTGAATCCGCTCGGCGTCAAGGGCGTCGGCGAGGCGGGCACGATCGCCTGCTCGCCGGCGATCGTCAATTCGGTGGTCGATGCGCTGGCGCCGCTGGGTGTCCGGCACATCGACATGCCGCTTACGCCGGAGAAGATCTGGCGGCTCATCCAGAAGGGAGGGCGACAGTGATTCCGCAAGCATTTGAATACGTGGCGCCGGCGACGATGGAGGAGGCGCTGGATCTGGCGGGCGGCGACGGGGTCAAGCTGCTGGCGGGAGGCATGAGCCTGATCCCGCTGATGAAGCTGCGGCTGGCCGCCCCGTCGCTCGTCGTAGATTTGGGGAGGATCGCCGAGCTGCGCTACATCCGCGAGGACGGCGACCGGATCCGCATCGGAGCCATGACGACGCACTGGGAGATCGAATCCTCCCCGCTGCTGCGCGCCCGGTGTCCGCTGCTGGCCGAAACGGCCGCCGTGATCGGAGACGTCCAGGTGCGCAATCTCGGCACGCTCGGCGGCAGCATCGTGCACGCCGATCCGGCGGCGGACTATCCGGCGGCGCTCTGCGCGCTCGAGGCGCGCGTGCGCCTGCGGAGCCGGGCGGGCGAACGCACGCTCGCCATCGAAGATTTCCTCCAGGACCTGTTCACCACCGCCATCGAGCCGGGCGAGATTCTCACCGAAATTGAAGTTCCCGCCGAGCAGGACGGGACGGCAGTGAGTTACCGCAAGATGGCGCATCCGGCTTCGGGCTTCGCCGTGGTGGGCGCGGCGGTCCGGTTGCGGCGCTCCAACGGCAAACTGGACTGGGTCCGCGCCGGCATCACGGGTTTGGGCCCTAAAGCGTTTCGGGCCGTCGGGGTCGAGCAGAGCCTGGCCGGGGAGGCGCCCGACGCCGGGCGCATCCGCGAAGCGGCCGCCGGCGTGAGCGAAGGCGTCGAAGCCAACTCGGACGTCTATGCTTCGGCCGAGTATCGCCGCCGGATGGCGGCCGTCTACACCGCGCGCGCCCTCGCGGCCGCGCTCGAGCGCCTCCGGTGAAGGTCTCGGGCTCGCACCGCCTGAATGCGGGGCAGGAACGCGCCTTCCAGTTGTTGCAGGACCCGGACGTACTAGCGCGCTGTCTGCCCGGCTGCCAGGAGCTGGTCCGGGAGGCCGAGGACACCTACCGGATGAAGCTGAACGTGGCCGTGGCGGCCGTCTCGGGCCAGTTCGAAAGCATCGTGCGGCTGGCCGACCGGAATGCCCCGGCGAGCTTCCGCCTGATCGTCGAAGGCAACGGCCGGATCGGCTTCCTGAAGGGAGACGGCCTGTTGCAGCTCGCCCCGGACGGCGACGCGACGGTTGTCGCCTACGACGGCGAAGTGCACATCGGCGGCCCGGTGGCAAGCGTCGGTCAGCGGTTGCTCGACGCCACGGCGAAGATGATCATCCGCCGCTTCTTTGAAAAGCTCAGTAGCCTCGCTGCTTGTCCACCACGTTGATGAGCGGCAGGCCCAGGGCGTAGCGGCGAACGTTGTCGGCGAACAGCTCGATGAGGCGCACTTGGCGGTCCGGGCTCCATCCGGAGGTGTGGGCGCTCATGACCACGTACGGGCAGTCGAAGATGGG
>JBBIMZ010000059.1:0-9703 GCA_037444135.1 Solibacteraceae bacterium | reverse complement strand
GATCCAGCCTTCCTTGAGCGCTTTCACCAGCGCCATGTCGTCGAAGAGCTGCCCGCGCGAGAGCGCGATGAAGTAGGCCGTCCGCTTCATGCTGCGGAAGACCTCTTCGTTGAACATCCGGTGGGTCTCTTTGGTGTGAGGCGCGGCGGCCACCAGAACGTCCACCATCGGGACCATGGTGCGGAACCAGCCCGGATCGTGCAGTTCGGCGACGTACTCGGGTTTGGGGATGGGTTTGGCGTCGGTGGCGACGATGCGCATGTCGAAGCCGTAATAGGCCCGGCGGGCGATAGCGCTGCCGATGCCGCCGAGCCCCACGATCCCCATCGTCCGGCCGACCAGCTCGGTGTGGTGGTCGGACTTGGGCGTCCCCACCGGCTTCATCGTCTTGTCGCGGTAGAACTGCGGCATGTAGTACTTGGCGATGCCGCGCGTCAGGCACAGCAGCAGACACATGCCGGTCTCGGAGATTCCCGGAGCGAACGTGCGCGCGTAGTTGGTGAGCACGACGGGGCTGTTGCGGAATTTTTCGTCCGACATCAGAAACTCGACGCCGGCGCCGCCGCTTTGCACCCATTGGAGCTTGGGAGCGTAGTCCAGCTCCTCGCCCCGGATGCCGCCGTAGACGACTTCGGCGTCCCGCAGGCGCGTCCGGAACTCGTCACGGTTCTTGCAAATGATGATCTCGACCTTCGTGTTCGGTACGGCCTCCTGGATCTGCCGGACTTCGTGCGGCTCGAAAGCGTAGGTGGTGACGATGCGGATCGGGTCTTCCTGCGCGCGAAGTACCGTCTGCGCGAACGGGGCGGCGACCACCGGTTGGCGCGCAGCCGCGGCGGCGGCCGGCGCGCTGCCGGCGGCGGTCACGAAAGTTCTCCGGGAGAGCGGTGTGTCGGGCATGGAAATTGTTGTACCATACCGCCGCTCTCCCGGTTCGGAACGGCGCGTCTTACTGCGGGAAGGCGATGCCGAGCACGCGGCCGATGTCGCGAACCATCGCGCGCACCGTGGCGAGCTGCGCCTCCAGGTCGGCCAGCTTGCCCAACTGGGCGGCCAGGGCATCCACTTTGGCGCCGAGGGCGGCGACGGCGGCCGAAGCCGGGTCGGCCGGCGCCAGTTGCCCCCGGATCAGCCCGCCGGGCGCCGTGGCCGTGTGCAGGTTGATGTAATAACCCGACGGGTTGGCGACGAGCGCCCGGACCGTGTCCAGGCCGGTCGGGTCGGTGATGGCCACGCTCCGGAAGATCCTCCCGGAGCCGGTAGCGTCAAACGGCGGGCTGAAGCGCGGGTCGATCACCACCGGCCCGTTGACTCCGGCCGGGGCCCGGTGAATGTGGAAGGCCCGCACACTCTCGGTGGCGCCGAAGTGATACTCGATGCGGAAATCGACGATCGCCTGCGTCAGGTTCCCGGCCCCGTCGCGGTCGAGCCGGATCTCGATCAGGGCCTCGCCGAAGCTGTCTGAACCGGAGATCGGCGGGTTCTCGTGCGACGGGCTGGCGATCGCCCGGTAGAGCACGGTGCTGGTGGATTGAGCTTGAAGCGCGGGCAGGCACGCCAGCGCGGAAACAGCGACGAGTGACAGAATTCTCATTGTCCCCTCACAGGTTGAATTGAACTACGATGCCCCTGTCTTTGTAACCCAGACGCATCAAGAATACCACATCCGGCGTCCCCGGGGAAGTTCCTGGCTATGTGGTACGCTCCGGCTGAAGGAGCTTTGGATGAGTGTTCTGGCAGTTCGTGGCGGCGCGCGCCTCCGCAACCGGCCGTTTTCTCCGTGGCCGCAGTATTCCGACGCCGATCTGGAGCGCCTCCGCGGCGTCGTCGAGAGCCGCAACTGGGGAGGATTTCCGTTTCCCAACCGCTGGGCGCGGGAATTCGCGGCGCGCTTTGCCGCCTTTCACGGCGCCCGCTACGGCGTGGCGGTGGCCAACGGCACGGTGGCGCTTCAGGCCGCGCTGCGCGCGGTGGGACTGCGCTTCGGCGACGAGGTGATCGTACCGGCTTACACATGGGAGGGTACAGCGGCCGCCGTGCTCTTTGAAGGCGGCGTGCCGGTCTTCGTCGACGTCCGCGAGGACACGCTCTGCCTGGACGCCCGGCTCGTCGAGGCGGCGATCACCGAGCGGACGCGCGTGATTCTGCCCGTCCATCTGGCCATGCGCTTCGCCGACATGGATGCGCTCTGCGCGATCGCGCGGCGGTACAACCTTGCCGTCATCGAGGACTGCGCGCACGCCCACGGCGGGCGCTGGCGAGGGCGGGGCGCCGGTTCAATGGGCGATCTCGGCTGTTTCAGCCTCCAGAGCAGCAAGCTGATGACGGCCGGCGAAGGGGGCGCGGTCATCACCAGCAGCCAGCGGTATCACGAGACCGTTCAGGCTTATGTGAATTGCGGGCGGGCCGGCGAAACCGACGACTACGGCGTGCGGCTCGTGGGAAGCAACCTGCGCATGACCGAATTGCAGGCGGCGCTGCTCATCGGCCAACTCGAGCGGCTCAGCCCGCAGAACGCTGTCCGCCGCCGGAACGCCGCCCGGCTCACCGAGGGCCTGAAGCGGATTCCGCACGTCGAGCCGCTGCCCCCGGACCCGGACATCACCGAGGAGGTGATGTACCAGTATGTCTTCCGCTTGCGGGCCGACGGGACGCCGGTGCACCGGGATGTCTTCGTCCGCGCGCTCGAGGAAGAGGGTATTCCCTGCGAGGGCCGTTTCTACGAGGCCGTCTACCGGAGCGATCTGTTCCCGGCGACCGCCGAGCAGTTCCCCGCGTTGGCCTACGGGCGGCGCCAGCCGGTCGACTACCGAAGCACGCACTGCCCGGTGGCCGAACGGCTGGCCTACGAGGAAGCCGTCTGGTTGCCGCATTTCCTCCTCCTCGGCGACGACAGCGATGTGGACGACATTCTGGCCGCGGTCGAAAAAGTCGCCACCCACCTCGACGAGCTCGAAGGCCTCGATGCGGGCGTCAAGGGCGCGAGCCGCACGGGCCGTTCGCGCCTGGAGAGCGACCGGCAGTGGTGAGAGGCCGACGGCTTACTCGGGCAGTTCGAAGCGCACCGCCTCGCGCCGGAAGCCTCGCGTGCGGACGGCGCCCCAGAGGAGTCCGAAGGTGAGCCAGCAGGCGCCGGCGATCTTGGCGGTCGGACGCAGGTTGAGCCAGATATAGAAGCAGATCAGAAAGCCGAGCAGCGGGGGCGCAAAGTGAACCCAGCGCCGGACCGGGCTGCGCACCCAGTAGCGCACCAGCGCCGCCAGGTTCACCCCCATGAAGGCGATGAAGGCGCCGAAGTTCAAGAGTTCGGCGGCCAGTTGGTAGTTGATCAGGAAGCCGCCCACCAGCGCGATGAGTCCGACGAACAGGACATTGTTGCGCGGAATCGCACGCCGCTCGTCCAGCGCGCCGAAAAAGCGCCGGGGAATGGCGTCGTCGCGTCCCATGCCGTAGAGCAGCCGGGCGGCTCCGAGCTGCGCCCCGGCGCCGGAGCCGACCGAGGCGACCAGCAGCGCGAAGTTGACGATTTGCAGCAGTACGGGGCCGCCGGCCCGGCCGGCGACGTGGACGTAGGCCGTGTCGACGTCGGGAAAACTGCCGTAATCGGGCCAGATCAACTGAGCCAGATAGACCTCGAAGGCGGCCAGCAGGCCGGTGATCAGGCACGTGAGCACGGTGGCCCGCAGGACGTTGCGCTGCGGGTCTTTCACTTCTTCCGACAGCGTCGAGATGCCGTCGAAGCCGATATAGGTCAGCACGGCGATCGACGTGCCGGTGAAGACGTGGTTCCAGTCGAAGGTGGCGGGATTGTAAAACGGCAACAGCCAGTCGGAACGCGTCAGGGCCGGCCCCGCCGCCAGATGGCGGATCGCGGCGACGGCAAAGAGCACGATGACCAGGCCGAGGCCGGCCGCCAGCGCCTCGTTGGTCCGCGCCGAGGCCTTGATGCCGCGCAGATTCAGGCCGGTGAAGAGCGTGGCGAAGAAGACCACCCAGACCGGGTAGGGAAGCTCCGGGAGAATGTTCAGCGCGGCCTTCGAGCACCAGATGGTGCACAGCACGGGGTTGACGATATAGTCCATCGCCATGCTCCAGCCGGTGAGATAGCCGAGGGCGGGGTGCAGTTCGCGGCCGACGTAGGTGTAGGCGGAGCCGGCCGCCGGATAGGCGCGCGCCATGCGCCCGTAGCTCAGGGCCGTCAGCAGCATGCCGCACATGGCGATCAGGATGGTGGTGACGACGTGCCCGCGGGCTTCCTGGGCGACCACGCCGAACAGGGGCATCGGCGCCGTCGGCTGGATCAGAACGATCCCGTAGAAGACCAGGTCCCAGAGGGTGAGTTCGCGCCGGAGACGCTGAGCGGCGCCGGAGGCCGACGTTCGGGCCGGATTCACGCCGGGAGCCCCTTCACGGAATCACCTCGAAGTTTCCGCGGAGCCGGATCTTCTCCGAGGAGCTGCCCACCATCACTTCGAACAGGCCCGGCTCGACGACCGGCCGGAGGTGTTCGTCGAGAAGCGCCAAGTGCTCCGGCGTGAGCCGGAAGCGCGCGGTCTTGGTCTCGCCCGGCTTGAGCCGGAGCTTCTCGAATCCCTTGAGCTCTTTGACCGGAGTAGAGACCGAGCTGACCACGTCGTCGACGTAAAGCTGGACGACCTCGGCGCCTTCGCGGGCGCCGGTGTTGGTGACGTCGACGCTGACTTCGACCTCGCCGGCCGGGCGGATCTGGCGCGGCGCGATCCGCAGGTTGCGGTACTCGAAGCTCGTGTAGCTGAGCCCGTGCCCGAACTCGTACAGCGGCGAGGTCGGCATGTCGACATAGTGGCTCCGGCTCATCCAGTAGGCCTTCGAGGGACGGTAGTTGTAAAAAACCGGCAACTGGCCCGAGTGGCGCGGGATGGTGACGGCGAGCCGGCCGCTCGGGTTGACGTCGCCGAACAGGATGTCGGCCACGGCGCGCCCGCCCTGCTCGCCGGGCAGCCAGGCTTCGACGATGGCGGGCACGTGCTCGGCGATCCAGCGGATCGACAGCGGACGCCCGTTGACGAGGACGACCACGACGGGCTTGCCGGCCGAATGCACCGCGCGGACGAGCTCCTCCTGCATGCCGGTGAGGTCGAGCGAGGCCACGTCCTTGCCTTCGCCGTTGGTGCCGTCGGGAGCGCGCCGCTCGTTTTCGCCGACGACGACGATGGCAACGTCGGCGGCGCGGGCGGCTTCGCGGGCTTTGTCGATCTCGTTCAGCCCGCCGCCGATGACCTCGCAGCCCTTGACGTAGGTGACGCGCGTCGCCGGCGAGACCGTGGCCCGGATGCCTTCGAGGACGGTGACCACGTCCTGGAGGATCGTGCGCGAAACATAATCGCCGAGAAGATTGCGCTCGTGATCGGCGTTGGGGCCGATGACGGCGATCGAGGCCAGATCCTTGCGGAGCGGCAGGAGATTGCCTTCGTTTTTGAGCAGCACGATGCCCTCGCGCGCGGCCTCCAGAGCCAGCTCGCGGTGGGCCGCCCGGGGCACGCCGTCGGCGGCGCGGGCCGGATCGACGTAGGGCCGCTCGAACAGCCCGAGGCGGAACTTCTGGCGCAGGATGCGGCGCACCGAGCGGTCGATGTCGGCCATCGAGACGCGCCCTTCGCGGACGCTCTCGATGAGATCGCGCATGTAGCCGGACTCGAACGAGATGCCGACGTCGAGCCCGGCGCGGAGCGCCTTCTGCCCGGCCTCCTTCTGGTCGGCGGCGACGCGCTCGTAGACGAGCGTGCCGATGCCGCCGCCTTCGCCGAGAACCAGCCCCTCGAAGTTCAGCTCGCCGCGGAGGATGTCGGTGAGGATCTTCCGCGAGGCGTGGGCGGGCACGCCGTCGATGGCCGGATAGGTGGCCATGACGCCGAGAGCGCCCGCCTTGCGGATTCCGGCCACCCAGGGAGGCAGGAACACTTCCCGGAGCATCCGCTCGGAGATCTCCATGGCGCCGCGTTCGATCCCGCTCACCGGCTGGCTCTGGCCCGGGTAGTGGCACAGGCCGGCGACGGCCTTGTCCGGCGCCGAGACGTCGTCGCCTTGTACGCCGCGCACGATCGCCTCGGCGATGCGGGCGCACAGGTAGGGGTCTTCGCTAAAAGCTTCTTCATTGCGGCCGAGGCGCGGGTCGCGGATCGGCTCGACGACCAGCGTGAACAGCTGGTGAATGCCCACCGCGCGGGCTTCGGCGGCCACCGCGGCGTAGATCCGTTCGATCAGCGGCAGGTTGAAGGTGCTGCCCAGGGCCGGACCCTCAGGAAAGATCGTGCCGCCGGAGCACATCAGGCCGTGCGTGCCTTCTTCGGTTTGAAGCAAAGGGATCTTCAGCCGGGTCTTCTCGATGGCGATGCGCTGGAGCTCGTTGAAGTATTCGGCCTGCTCGCGCGGGCCGCCGGGCAGGATGTTGTCGGCGAGCGTGAAAAAGCCGCCCGCCGGCCCGATGCCCTCGACGTAGGTGCCCTCGGTGAAGCGGCGGCAGTTTTCGCGCTTGCCGGCGATGTCGCGGCCGAGTTCGGGCAGATAGACGCAGGGCATGTTCATCTGACCGACTTTCTCCTCGAGCGTCATGCGCGCCAGCAGGTCCTCGACGCGCCGCTCGAGCGGCCGGCGAGGATCGAGGTACAGGGGCTTGTCCTGAGCGAAGAGGATGGCGCCGGCCAGCAGCAGACCGGCCGGCAGCAAGCCGATGGCGGAGTTCATGGCGGCGATCTCCTGAAAGCCACCAGCATCCCACAATTGCCCCGAGTCGGTCCAAGGACGGCGGCGGTGGTAGGATGGGAAATCCAACGTGCAGCGGCAAGGAGAGCCAGTGCGTGCAGAGATCGGCGTGATCGGCGGCAGCGGTCTGTATGCGATGCCGGGCTTTGAGGTTCACGAGGAAGTCGCGCTGGAGACGCCTTGGGGGCCGCCCTCGGAGGTCTACGTGGTCGGCCGGCTGGCGGGCAGGGAGGTCGCGTTTCTGGCGCGGCACGGGCGCGGGCACCGGATTTCGCCGTCGGAGTTGAACTTCCGCGCCAACATTTACGGCTTCAAGCAACTCGGCGTCGAGCGGATCATCTCGCTCAGCGCCGTCTGATCCTTGAAAGAGGAGCACAAGCCGCTCGAGTTTTTGATTCCCGACCAGTTCTTCGACCGCACGCGGGGCCGGGACTCGACGTTCTTCGGCGACGGCCTGGTGGCGCACATCAGCTTTGCGCATCCGATCTGCCCCCAACTGGCGGACCTGCTCGAGGGGGCCTGCCGGAAAGTGGGCGTGCCGGTGAAAAAGGGCGGCACCTACCTGTGCATGGAAGGGCCGGCCTTTTCCACCCTGGCCGAATCGAACCTGTACCGGGCCTGGGGGATGGACGTGATCGGGATGACCAACTTGCAGGAGGCCAAGCTGGCGCGGGAGGCCGAGATCTGCTACGTCACGGTGGCGATGGTGACCGACTACGACTGCTGGCATCCGCATCACGACGCCGTCAGCGTCAACGACATCCTCGGGAACCTGACGCGGAACGCCGAGAACGCGGCGAAGGTCGTGGCGGCGGCCGTGGCCGAGATGCCGGCCGAGCGGTGCTGCCGGTGCGGCTCGGCGCTGGCGCA
Organism: Solibacteraceae bacterium; assembly: GCA_037444135.1. Taxonomy (GTDB): domain Bacteria; phylum Acidobacteriota; class Terriglobia; order Bryobacterales; family Bryobacteraceae; genus CALKXJ01. Next base: position 2,092 of record JBBIMZ010000059.1, on the reverse strand, counting down.
CGCCATCATCACCGATCCGGCCGCCGTGCCGCCGGAGACGCGCAAGCGCCTGGAGCTGTTGGTTGGGAAATACTTCACCTGAGGAGCTGGCGGCGCGGGCGCTGGATCGGTGCCTGCGGGGGGATCCGGCGGACGCCGAGGTCGATGAGCTGGCGGCGCTGGCCGCCCGCGAGGGCGAACCGCTCGAAAGCGAGGCGAGCCGGGCGCTGTTTCGGGGGCTGGCCGAACCGCTGGCCGACCGCTTCGACCGGCGGCTGTGCGATGCCTACGCAGCGCTGTTTGCGCGTGTAATCTCACGAGTGGCGCCGGAGTGGGGGCCTTCCGAGCTGGTCCGGCGCTACGAGCGCGTGCGGGCCTTCCGGCGCTTTGATCCCGGCGGCGGCGCGCCGGAGGCGGTGTACGTGCTCTCGCGCGTGACGCTCGGCGCCGAGGTGGCCGTCACCAGCGTCCTGCTCGATGCGATGAAGAAGCGGTTTCCCGCGGCCGAGATCTATCTGGTCGGGGCGCGCAAGGCCTGGGAGCTGTTCGCCGCCGACCGTCGGATCCGGCACTGGCCGGTCGACTACGCGCGCGAGGGCACGCTGCGGGAACGCCTGAGGACCGGCCTGGCCCTGCGGGAGGCGCTGGACCGCGAAGGGGCGATCGTGCTGGATCCGGATTCGCGCCTGACGCAGCTCGGCCTGCTGCCGGTCTGCCGCGAGGAGAACTACTACTTTTTCGAAAGCCGCGCCTACGGAGGCCAGGGGACAGAGCCATTGAGCCGCCTGGCGATGCGGTGGGCGGCCGAGACGTTCGGGGTGGCCGACGCGGTACCGTATGTGGCGCCCGAAGCGGGCTCGGGCGGTGTCGGGCGGCCGGGCATCGCAGTCAGCCTCGGCGTCGGGGGAAATCCGGCCAAACGAATTCCCGATCCGTTCGAGACGTGGCTGCTCAGGGCGCTCGTCCAAAAAGACCTGCCGGTCCTCGTCGACCGGGGCGCAGGCGGCGAGGAGGCCGAGCGGGTGGACCGGGCCCTCGCTTTCCTCGGGCGCCGGGCGCGCAAGATCCAGCTTTGGGACGGCTCGTTTGCCGGCTTTGCCGCGCGCATCGCGCGCAGCCGTCTGTTTGTGGGTTACGATTCGGCGGGCCAGCACGTGGCCGCCGCCTGCGGAGTGCCCCTAGTGAGCGTCTTCGCCGGGTTTGCTTCCGAGCGGGCGTTTTTCCGGTGGCAGCCGCGGGGCCGGGGGCCGGCGGCTGTGATTCGGGTCGGGCAAGAGGATCCGGAACGCCTTCTGCGGCGGACCCTGGAGGCGGTCGACCGGTGCCTGGAGGCGCAGCCTCCGATAGAAAGTCCCAGAATTTCAGCGGGATAGGAGAATCCCAGGGGTGCACTTGCATCGTCTGCGGGGCTTTGCTATGCTGAAGACGTCGCCAGCAAGAGCGGATCGGCAAGAGGCTGAAAAATCCGGTTGCAGACAGCGGTGAGTTCTGCTATTCTGGTTGATGGCGACAAAAGTTCAAGCGAGGCAGGCATGACGGTCTGCATGCAGTAGGGCAGATCCGGAGGCCGAACCGCCTCAAGGTTCTTTTGAAATCCCAGGTTTGCCGGACCGGCTGGCTTGCGCGCGTGGCGCGCCGGACCTCGGGACGGCGAAGCATCGAGGCCCGCGGCGGGTCGGGTTTTCCGGCGACGGATTCCCGGGTCGGCCGCGCAGATCTTTGACAATCTGGTTGGACGCACGGTTTATTTCCGTCAGGACTTCGAGTTTTGATCCGGGCGACCAGACTCAAACGGTTCAAACGAGAGTTTGATCCCGGCTCAGAATCAACGCTGGCGGCGCGCCTAACACATGCAAGTCGGACGAGAAAGGGGAGCAATCCCTGAGTAAAGTGGCGTACGGGTGAGTAACACGTGGGTAACCTGCCCTTCAGTGGGGAATAACCCTGGGAAACCGGGGCTAATACCGCATACGTCCCGCCGGGCGAACGCCTGGCGGGAGAAAGCCTTCGGGCGCTGAAGGAGGGGCCCGCGGCCGATTAGCTAGTTGGCGGGGTAATGGCCCACCAAGGCGACGATCGGTAGCCGGCCTGAGAGGGCACACGGCCACACTGG
>JBBIMZ010000058.1:0-11901 GCA_037444135.1 Solibacteraceae bacterium | reverse complement strand
CGCTCTCATCAGCCGAGGTCAAGGCGCACGCGCGGGGGCTCGGCTTCGACCTCGATTCGGCCTATTCGGCGCCCCGGGGCGAACTGTTCCCGCTCGGCTCGTTCGGCCATACCGGCTTCACCGGAACCTCGCTGTGGATCGACCCGGTGACGCGGACCTACGTCATTCTGCTGACCAACGCGGTGCACCCGGCGGTGAAGCGGCCGCTCTCCTCGCTCCGGGCGCGCGTGGCCACCGTGGTGGCGGCGGCGCGGGGCCTCGATCTGCCCGGCGTGGCGATCACCGGCTACAACGAGACGCTCATCGGCTCGCGGCTGCGCTTTCGCGCCGAGCGCAACGGCGAGGTGCTCACCGGCCTGGACGTGCTCGCCCAGGAGCGATTCGCGCCGCTCAAGGGCAAACGCGTCGGCCTGATCACCAACCACACCGGCGTGGCGCGCAACGGCGCGCGCAACGTCGAGCTCATGCTCGGCGCCGGCGTCCGGCTGGCCGCGCTGTTTTCGCCTGAGCACGGCCTCGGCGGCGAGGCCGACATCCCGCAGATTCCCGACTCGCGCGATCCGGCCACCGGTCTGCCGGTCTGGAGCCTGTACGCAGGCGAGCGTCGCCGTCCGACCGCGGCGATGCTCGCCGGCCTCGACGCGCTAGTCTTCGACATCCAGGATGCCGGCGCCCGCTTCTACACCTACATGTGCACAATGCTCTACGCGATGGAGGAGGCCGCCCGGCGCAAAATCCCGTTTTACGTCCTCGACCGTCCGAACCCGATCACCGGCGTCTATGTCGAAGGTCCGGTGCTCGAGCCGGAGCTGGAAAGTTTCGTCGGCTGCTTTCCGCTGCCGCTGCGGCACGGGATGACGCTCGGCGAGATCGCCGCCATGGCCAACGCGGAGCGGCGCATCGGCGCCGACTTGCGCGTGATCCCCATGAAGGGCTGGCAGCGGGGCGACTGGTTCGAGGCCACGGGCCTGGTCTGGATCGATCCGTCGCCGAACTTGCGGAGTTTGAATGCGGCGCTGCTCTATCCGGGCTTGGCGATGCTGGAGGCATCGGAGAACTATTCGGTCGGACGAGGCACCGATAGCCCGTTCGAGCAGATCGGGGCGGATTGGATCGACGGGCGCCGCTTGGCCCGCTATCTGAACGAGCGCAAGGCGCCCGGTGTCCGCGTCTACCCGACGCGCTTCCGCCCCGCTTCGTCGCGGTTCGCCGGCCGGTGGATCGAGGGCGTTCGGTTCGTGATTACCGACCGGGAAGCGCTCGACAGCTCGCGGCTGGGTCTGGAAGTGGCCGCGGCCCTCGTCAAGCTCTTTCCGGGCCGCTTGCGCCTGGCCTCCAACGAACGGCTGATCGGCAGCCGCGCGGTGATCGCCGCCCTCGAGCGCGGTGAAGATCCCCGAACGATTCAGGAGAGCTTTCGCGACCCCCTCGAGCAGTTTCAAGAGCGGCGCCGGAAATACCTGCTCTACCGCTGAGAGCCGGGAAGCGCCGGCGGAGAACTCGGCGCCGCTCAGGCAGTCGCCGCCTTGGAATTGCCCGCGGTCTTCTTGGCCTCCGCCAGCTTGATGCGCTTCTTGGCCGCCGTCATCCAGGCCGGGGGGCGTCCGCGCCGCTTTCCCCGGCCGCGCGCGAGCCGCTCCAGCGTGATGATCGCCTCTTCAATTTGCTCGCGCTCCTGACGTAATTCGGCTAGCATTTTCTGTACGTCCATAGTTGACTCCCAATCGAGTGATTCGTCCGCCGCACGCACCGTTCTGAAAGCGGAACAGAGGGAACCCGCACCGGCGGACCCACCAATGCTGTTGTACCTCATTTCCAGGCTCACATCAAGGCGATGTTCTGAAAACGGAACCGGCGGGTACTATTCCCCGGTGCCGAGGCGCCTCCAGGCCCGGCCCGCAGAGGTCACCGGAAAGCCTTCCTCTTCCAGTAAAAATAGCCCGGCAAACCGGCCAGAATCACGCCCAATCCCATGAGCGATTCCCTCGGGGACTCGACCAGCGTGGCCAGGACGAGGCAGAAGGCGACGAGCACAAAAAGTACTGGTACCAGCGGATAGCCCGGCGTGCGGTAGGGCCGGGGCAAGTCCGGACGCTTGCGCCTCAGAACCGGCACCGCCGCCGTCGCCAGCCCGTACAGAAGCCACTCGGCGAAGATCACATACGTGAAGAGCTGTTCATACCGGCCGCTGAAGACCACCAGGGCCGCCCAGAGCGAGATCGTCAGAATCGAGACCGAAGGCGTGCGGTGCACCGGGTGGACGTAGGCCAGGCCGCGGAAAAACAGGCGGTCGCGGGCGGCCGCATAGGGCACGCGGGCGCCGGCGAGGATCGTGCCGTTGAGCGCGCCGAACATGGAAATCATGGCCGCGATGCTTACCGCCGCCGAGCCGAATTCGCCGACGATCCGGCGCATCATCGTCGCGGCCACACGGTCGCTGGAGGCGACGGCAGCGGCGGGGAGCACGTAGAAATAGGCCAGATTGGTGAGCAGATAAATCACGATCACGGCGAGCGTGCCCGAAATGAGCGCCCGCGGAAGGTTGCGCTGCGGCTGCCGGATTTCCGAGGAGACCATGCTCACGTTGTTCCAGCCGTCATAGGCCCACAGCGCGCCGACGAGCGCGGCGAAAAAGCCGGTGACGCCGGCGCCCGCCGGGACGCTGGAGCGCAGGTTGGCCGCCGAGCCGCGCCCGAAGGCCAGGCCGGCGACGATCAGGAGGGCAAGCAGCCCAACCTTGGTGGCCGTGAACGCCACCTGGACCCGGCCGCCGAGCTTGACGCCGAAATAGTTGATCAGTCCCAGCACGAGGATCAGCCCGGTGGCGGCGCACTGGCCGTAGGTGATCGCCAGCGGGCCGCCCTTCGGCCCGATGGGCAGCGCAATCGTCGAAAGGACGCCGTCGAGCACCGGCAGAAAATGCGCCAGGTAGTAAACGAAGCCGGTGGCGAGCGTGGCGATCGAGCCGGACTTGCCGACCCAGGTGATCGTCCAACTGTAGAGGAAGCCCCAGAGCGGCCCATACGCCTCGCGCAGATAGACATACTCGCCGCCGGCCTCGGGCAGGGCGGCGGCCAGCTCGGCGTAGCTGAGCGCGCCGGCCAGTGAGAGCAATCCCCCGAAAACCCAGACCAGCAGCACGAGCTCGGGCGAGCCCACGCGCTGGATCATCGTCGCGGGAACCAGGAAGATGCCGCTGCCGATCACCGAACCGACCACCAGTGAAGTGGCGCTCCACAGCCCCAGGTCACGCTTCAAAGAAGCGGGTTCGCGTTCCCTCACTCGGTTGCTCCTTCCACAGCCGGGATGTCAGCCAGCCGGCGCCGAACGTGACCGTCGTGCCGATCACCACGTACCAGGTCCAGGCGATGGCGGTGCCGAATTTCACGTAAATCATGACCCCGAAGCCCGCCAGCATCGCCGCCATCGCCGCGCGCTCGCCGGCGCGGCGGGTCAGCACGCCGAGCAAGAACACGCCCAGCAGGGAGCCGTACAGTACCGAAGCCACCGACAGGCCGGCCTCCAGGACCGAGCCCCAATGGCGGGCCAGCAGCCCGATGCCGAACAGGATCACGCCCCAGAGCAGCGTGGCCGCCCGGCCCAGCCGGAGCAGGTCGGCGTCGCTGCTCGGCCTGAGACTGCGCCGCTCTCGGTAAGGCCGGTAAAAGTCGATCACCGCCGTCGAGGCGAGCGAATTCAAGGCCGCGCTCAGGTTGGACATGGCGGCGGCCAGAATGGCCGCCACGACCAGCCCGGCCACGCCGGTGGGCAGATGATTCCAGACGAACTCCGGGTAGACGCGGTCGAGAGGCGCCGGCGGTTGCCGCCCCGAAGCGGCGTCGTGCACATAGAGCAGGATGCCGATCAGCAAAAACAGGCCGAACTGAAAGAAGATCACTCCCCAACTCGCCAATAAGGCGGTGCACGCTTCGCGCCGGCTGCGCGCCGCCAGTAGCCGCTGCACCATGAGTTGCTCGGTGCCGTGGCTGGCGGTGGTCAGAAAGCAGCCTCCGATGAGGCCGGCCCAGAACGTGTAAGTCTTCTCGAAGAACTCGGGCGCCAGGGCGAATTCAAAATCGAAGACCCGCAGCTTGCCCGCGCCGCCGGCGATCGCCTGGACGGTCTCCCACCCCCCGGGTACGGTTTGCAGAATCACGAAAAAGCTGACGGCCGCCCCGCCGATATAGAGCAGCATCTGCACAAAGTCGGTCCAGATGACGGCGGTCATGCCGCCCTCGAAGGTGTAGAACAGCGTCAAGCACACGATCAGCAAGATCGAGGCCAGCTCGCCGGTCCCGAGCACGATGGAAACGACGATGGAGATCGCAAAGACGCGCACGCCCTCGGCCAGCGCGCGCAGCAGGAGGAACAGCCCGGCGGTGAGCTTGCGGATGCGCTCGCCGAAGCGGATCCGCATCAGCTCGTAGGCCGTGTACATCTCGCCGCGGAAGTAGTGGGGCAGAAACAGGATCGCGATGACGATCCGGGCCAGCAGGTAACCGATGACGACCTGCAGGAACCCCAAATTGCCGCGGTAGGCTAGGGCCGGCGTGCCGATGACGGTAAGCGTGGAGGTCTCCGCCGAGACGATCGAGAAGGCGATCGCCCACCAGGGCGTCCGCCGCCCCCCGAGAAAGTAGTCGCGGAGCGTGCGCTGGCTGCGGCGGAAGCGGGCGCCGAACCAGGTGATGCCGATCAGATAGGCCAGAATCACCGCCAGGTCCGCGCCACGCATGGGAACGGGGATTCTAGCACACCCCAGGAGGGCGACTGCGGAAACAGAGCCCGCCCCGGGAGCGTCCAATCGACCGGGAGGCCGGGACCGGCCCGCCGGCGGGGCGCCGGAGCGGCCGACGGAGGTCCGCTTTCCCGGCCCCGGCGGCAAGTCCCCCGGGTACCCGAGGCGGTTTCGGCCGGGTGGACCGGTGTTGCGGCCCGCCGCTCAATGGGATATACTCCCCAAGTGCCAGTTCGCTGGCTCACCGGGAAGTGGATCGGCGTCCGCTTCGGCGCAGAGGCCCTGCGCGGCGACGCCGCAGAGATTGAGGAGGCCAGGAGTGTTCAAGCTTGCTTCAAAGGTTCTAGTTGCAGTTCTGACGGGATCGCTGCTGGGTCTGTTGCCCCCCGGCCAGGCTCAGCAAAAGCAGTGGAAAGACCGGGCGGAATACGACTTGTTCGAGGCCGCGCGCAAAGAGCCGGATCCGAAAAAGAAGCTGGACGCCTTAAACGCCTGGAAGCAGAAGTATCCCTCGACTGACTACGAAGAAGAGCGCCTGCTGATGTTCACGCAGACTTATCAGCAGCTTGGCAATGCCGCCCAAATGTACGACTCGGCCCTGGCCCTGTTGCAGAAGAACCCGAACAACATTCAGGGTTTGTACTTCATCACCACGCTGACCACTTCCATGGCCGACACTTCACCGGCCAAGCTGGCCAACGGCGAGAAATACGCCAAGGCGCTGCTCGAGGCCGTAGGGACGCTCAAGAAGCCCGAGAATATGGCCGAGGAAGCCTGGAACAAGGAGCTGGACGCGTTGCGCGTCGTGGCCCACGTGACGCTGGGCTGGGTGGCGATGCAGCGGAAAAACTACGCCGTCGCCGAAGAGGAGTTCCGGCGAGTCCTGAAGATGAACCCCGACAACGGACAGGCCTCCTACTGGCTGGCCACGGTCATCATCGCGCAGCGCAATCCCGACAAGCAGTCCGAGGCGTTCTTTTATTTCGCGCGCGCCGGTCACTACACCGGCGAGGGGGCTATGCCGGAGGCCGGGCGCAAGCAGGTGGCCGAATATCTGAACAAGATCTACGTGAGTTTTCATGGCGATGAGAGCGGCCTTGCCGAGCTGATCGCAATGGCTCAGAAAAGCGCCTTCCCGCCGCCGGGGCTGAAGATCAAGTCCAAGGAGGAGATCGCTTTCGAGAAGGAGGAGGAGCTCAAGAAGAAGGATCCGGAACTGGCCCTCTGGTTGAACCTGAAGAAGCTGCTGACAGCGCCCGACGGCGAACAGTATTTCGCCAGTTCGATGCGGAATACGAAGGTGACCGGCTTGCGAGGCTATCTGGTCTCGGCGACGCCGCCGGACCGGCCCAACACGCTCGTGCTGGCCCTCTCCGAGCGCGGCGGACGCGGCGAAGTGACCTTGATCCTCGATCAGCCGTTCCGCTACAGCGCACCGCGCGGCACCCCGTTGCGCTTTGAAGGCGTGGCCAAGAGCTTTACCAAGGAGCCGTTCATGCTCACTTTCGAGGCCGAGCAGGAAACCATCCAGGGTTGGCCGCCGCCTCCGGCGCGGCGGGCCCGCTGACGGAGCCGGTTTATCCGGATCCGGACCTTGCCGGCCCGCGATGCGAGTAGGTTCCGGCGCGGCTTGAGAGCCAGCTGAAGGTCAGCCTTTCCCACACACTGGCGGGAGGGCGGACTTCGAGCTCCCCGTAGCAGCGGAGGTAGCGGGAGGTCGCCGGCGGCAGCGGCGCCTGCCGCACGGGCGGATCGAGCGTCTTGACGGCGCCGGCGAGCAGGCATAAGAAAACCACCGTCACGCCGATTCTCGGCCGCATGCGGCTCACACTTCTCCTAACGAAGCAGCCGCTGCTTTGTTTGCTTGAAACGGGCGCCCGCCTCCAACCTTTCTCGCCGCTAAGGCTTCTGGCCGCTGTGGGCTGGGGTGTTCCCTCGAGGGACTCGCCGCTAGGGGCCGCCGATCAGCAGATCGATGATCTACGGCAGGCGCCGGCGTTCCGCCTTCCCTGTGGGCTACTACCGCTTCGAAAACCAGGCTCGCCGTACGGTCTGCGGTTACGGCGAGGGCGACTTCGTGCGGTTGCGCGACGAATTCGGCAACGTCTGGCACGGTCAGGCGCAGCTCATGGAAGACAATACCCTCCGCCTGATTTTCCGTGATCTGAGCGGCGCGCGCATTTCCGGCGTCTGCGACGGCTACGGCATCGTGCTGCGCGACGAGCAGGGCGCCGTCTGGCGCGGTTTCATCGACTGAGCTCACCCCGAGTAACCACCGGCTGCTGGGCCGCACGCTGAGTCAGCGTCTCGCGCGCGTCCCGGTGAATCTCCTCGAGCCGCATGCCGGTGGCGATCAGAGCCAGAAAGCCCACCAGCCACAGCGGTACCGTCACCACAATGAACAGCAGCGTCGCGAAACCCGTCGCATCCGGCCGGGAGACGCCGAACAGTTGCAGGCCGAGGATGGTGAAGAACTGAAACGAGCCGACGTTGCCCGGCGCTTGCGGCGGGACCGACCCCAGCCGGAGGATGATCAGAATCACCGCCGCCGCGCCCACCGGCAGCTCCAGGCCATAGCCGCGCAGCAGGGCGTAGATCGGTACGATCTGCAAGGCTAGGTAGCAGAAGCTCACGACGATCGCCGCGGGAAACGTACGTGCCCGGCCCATGGTGTGGAGGCCGTCGACGATCCGGTGCAACAGGCGGCTCCAGCGGCCGGCCGAAACGGCCCCCTCGGCGTGCGTGCGGTGGAAGATGACAAGCACTAAGGCGGCGCCCGCGCCGGCCAGCACCAGCGCCAGCACGTTGGCCGCGGCGACAAGGAACCCGGGAAGGGAAACGAAATAGGTCGTCAGATAAAAACCGAGCATCAGCCAGGCGCCGTCAACCAGCCGCTCGATGGCTGCCGAAGACAGCGTGAGCGAAAACGGGAGATGGCCCCACCGGCTCAGCAGGTAGCACCGGATCAGCTCTCCGCTCCGTAGGGGCAGCACTTCATTGGCGAACAAGCCGATGTAGATGGCCTGCACGGTCCGCGGCAGCGACATCGACGCCAGCGGCTGAAGCAACAGATTCCAGCGCCACGCCTGGAGGACATAGATGAGCACGTCCGCCACCGCCGCCACCGTGACCCATCGCCAGTCGGTCGCGAACAGACGCGGCAGTTCGCCCTTCCAATCAAAGTCCCGATAGACCCAAATCAGACAGGCGACCGAGATCGAATAGCCAGCCAGGAGAACAACCCAGTGGGGAATTCGACGTCGCGCCTGTTGCCCGGCGCTGTCAGCCATCCGTACCAACTCTCATCATACCGGGCCGAGCGGGAGCGCCGGATCCTCCCGCGCTAGCGCGCGGAAGCGGGCCGGCCGGACTCGGAGGCCGGCTTGAAGCTGTAGCCGAAGCCGCGGACGGAGCGGATCAGCGTGGGATGGGCGGGATCGGCTTCGATTTTCTGCCGCAGCCGGAGGATGTAGACGTCCACGGTGCGGTCGGTGACGGCGCGGTCGTGGCCCCAGACGGCGTTCAGAAGCTGGTCGCGGCTGAAAACGACGCCGGGCCGGCTCATCAGGTACTCCAGGAGCCGGAACTCGGTCGCCGTCAGTTGCAATTCCTGCCCGTGGAGCCGCACGGTGCAGCCGCTGCGGTCCAGTTCGATTCCACCTGCCTTGAGCACGCGGGGCCCGGCCGCCGGCGCGCGGAACTGGATCTTGATCCGGGCGATGAGTTCGCGGACGAAAAACGGCTTGACGAGGTAATCGTTCGCGCCGAGCTCCAGACCCAGGATCCGGTCCGCCTCCGAAGCCCGCGCCGTCAGGAAGATCACCGGAATATGGGCCAGCTCCGGGTGCGCGCGGATGCCCTTGCAGAGATCCAGCCCGTCGGAGTCCGGCAGCATAATGTCGAGCAGAATCAGATCGGGCCGCTCGCGAAGACACAACTGGATCGCCCCCTTGCCCGTCTGCGATCCGACGAACGCAAAGCCTTCCTTCTCCAGGTTGTACTGGAGCAACGAGTATAGATCCGCGTCATCTTCGATGAGCGCGATCTTTTTTCTCATCGTTGACATCCCGCCTTAACATAGCGCTTGCGGCGTTTCAATTCGATTACGAAGAGGTTAACTGCTCTTGAACATCGGCCGTCTCGGTCAGGCCGAGGTCATCGACCGGCAGCGTCAGCGTGAACGTCGAACCGCGGCCGAGTTCGCTCTCGGCGCGGACGGCGCCTCCCTGCGCGCGCGCTAGGTGTTTGACGATCGCCAGCCCCAGGCCGGTGCCGCCGAGCTGCCGCGACCGGGCTTTGTCGACGCGATAGAAGCGCTCGAACAGGCGCGGCAAATCCTCGCGGGGAATGCCCGGCCCGGTGTCCCGGACCGACACTTCGACGAAACGCGGCTCGCCCGGCGCAGCCGGAACCGGCCTGGCCGAGATCTCGATCCGCCCTCCCGGCGGCGTGTACTTGATCGCGTTGTCCAAGAGATTGCTGAGCGCCTGGTGGACCGCCTCGGCGTCGCAGAAGATCTCCGTCTCGGGCGGCGCGGGCCTGACGGCGACGGTCAGATCCTTGGCCGCGGCCAGAGGGCGCAGCGAATCCACACAATCCTCGATCAACCGGTTGGCGAGATAGGAGGCGAACTGAAACCGCTGCAGCTTCAGCTCGATCCGGGACAGCGTGAGCAGATCCTTGGTCAGGTTGCTCAATCGCTCGGCATTCTGGCGGATGATTTCGAGGAACCGCACATTGTGCCGAGGATCGCGCATCGCGCCGTTCAGCAGCGTTTCCGCATAGCCGAGGATGGAAGCCAGCGGCGTTCTCAGCTCGTGCGAGACGTTGATGACGAAGTCTTTCCGGACCTGTTCGAGTTTCTCGAGTTCGGCGTGTTCCCGGCGGAGTTGATCGAAAGTGCTCTCCAGTTTGGCGGCCGTCTCGTCCAGCTTGCGCGCAAGCAGCGCCAGCTCGTTCCTGCCCCGCCAGTTCAACCGGCGCCGGAAGCCGCCGTCGGCGAGTTCTCCCGCAAAGGAGATGATCGCCCCCAACCTGGCCGAAACGTAACGGGCGAAAATGCCGCCGATCAGCATCACAGGCAGGAAAGCCAGCATCATCGAGCGCAACATCTCCTTGCGCAGCACGGCGACGCGGCGCTCGACGTCGGCCAGCGGCACGGCCAGGCGGAGCGCGCCGGCCGGGATCGGAATCGCGACGTAGAGCGATTGCGCCCGCACGGTCGGGCTGAAGCGCTGGACGCTTCCCGTGCGCCCGGTGAGCGCCGCGGCCACTTCCGGGCGCGCCGCATGGTTCTCCATCCGGGCCGGATCGGCTTCCGTATCGGCCAGCACGGCGCCGTCCGGGGAGATGACGGTCAGCCGTACACCCGCCTGGCGGGCCAGGGCGCAAAGCCGTTCCGGCGAAACGCCGCCCAAGCCTTCCGGCGCTACCCCCGCCAGCAGGCGCGCCTTCTGCTCGAGCTCGCGCGTCCTCTCTTCGAGCAAGGTCGCTCGCGCCAGAGGCGAGACGAGCCGGTCCATCACAATGGCGCCGACCAACAGGATCCCCGCCACCCCGACGATGAGTTTGAGGAAGATCTTTGCGGTCAACATCCGGAGCCGGCTGCCGCCGAGTAGCTCCCATTGTACCCCGGCGCCAGCGCGACCTACGGGCCGAGCTCGAGCCGGGGCTGCCCCGCGGCGGCCACGTCCTCCCAGCGGTAGAGGAGAAAGTCTTTGCCCTTGGAATTCATGGCCACCAACCAGGGCGGCGGAGGTGACCTCGATGCCGTCGGATCAAGCCCGCGCTGCGTGGTAGGAAGACTTTTTCAGCCAGGCTGTCGCCATCCGCTTCACTGTTTACCGGACACAAGGACTTCCAACCGTTCGGGGCATGCCAACTGGCGTTGTTGGAGGCAGACGCACGTGATCTGCGATTGCTGCTGCATCCATTTTTCATCCCCCGGCATTGCGGAGCCGCAGGCCCCGCCGCGCTCGCTCTTAGGCTTCACTCCGGCCCGGGCGGCCAGGACAGGCTTCGATCGGGGCTCAGCGCACCCACTAGCTTATCTATACGCGCCACCCACCCGGCAGGGGACCAATGCCCGTTCTTGCGCGACCGCGCTACCTACGGCCCAATCCGGTAAATCCGCAGATTGTCCCACCACAGCCGTGTCTGGAACGTGCGGAATGCCAGCCTTCCCTTGCAGTGAGGCTCCGCATCCGTTGCGTCGTGAATCAGGCGGCCGTCCAGATAGCAACGGATCCGGCCCTGCTCGGCGGTCAACGCCAGCCGGTAGGTGTGGTTCGCCTCCGTCACGACGGCTGTGTCTTCCGACAGGAGCCGGAAACCCGGGTTTCGCCGCAGCCGCGTATGGGTCGACGTCAGCGTCCAGATGTAATTCGGCAGCCGGTGATACTCGGAATATTGACCCGTCAGCGGCACGCTCAGCACGTCGCCGCCGGCGGCGGCCGTGGCGAAGAAGAACAAGTTGATATTGCGCGCGCCGCCCGCGCTCAGCACCCGTGCTTCCCAGCTCACCGCGACGTCCCCTTCGATCTCCTCGGTGAACCAGGCAGTCACCTCGAAGCGTCCCGCGTCCATCTGAAGCCGCCCGTCCTCGGCCCAAGCTCTGCCGCGGCCGTCGAATCGCCAGCGCCGGAGCGGTCCTTCGAAGTCCTCCTGCTCGAGGAGTTTCACCACCAGCCGCCGCTCACCGACCTGAAGTTCCTCTCCCGAGGCCGCGGCGGCGCAGCAGAGAGCGAGGATCCGGCAGAGGCCTCTCATGCGATCTCCAGAATGGTAGCACCGGTGGCTATGCGCACGGCGAGGCCGGCGGCTACCCGGACGTCCGCTCCCTGTACCATGGGAAGACCGGCGAAGACTGATGGGCCGCACTTTGAACTCGACGGCCCGGACCGTCTTCGAGGTCACGCACAGATTCGAATCCCGAGCCCAAGGAGGCATGAGATGAAGAACAATCGTCGCACGATGCTGAAGGCCGCCGTCGGAGCGGCCGCCGCCGCCGGCGCCGCCCGGGCCCAGGCCGGTCCGGCCAAGAAGGTCCATTACCGAGGCCGCAAGCCCGAAAAGACGCCGCTGTTTTCGAGCGCCGTCTCGTACGGGAATCTGCTGTTCATCGCCGGCAAGGGGGCGCATTTCGAAGGCGACATCAAGGCGCA
>JBBIMZ010000057.1:0-11941 GCA_037444135.1 Solibacteraceae bacterium | reverse complement strand
TCAACGTCGACCTGATCGCGGGTTTGCCAGGGCAGACGCGGGCCGGCTGGAACGAATCCCTGGACTGGATCGAACGCCTGGATGTGGGGCACGTGTCCGTCTACATGCTCGAAGTCGACGAAGACAGCCGTCTGGGACGCGAGATCCTTTCCGGCGGCGCTCGCTACGGGGCGCAGCAGGTGCCGGATGACGACACGATCGCCGAGTTGTACGAGATGGCCGCCGAGCGTCTGGCCCGGGCGGGCCTGCGCCGCTACGAGATCTCCAACTTCGCCAGGCCGGGCGAGGAATCGCTCCACAACCTCAAGTACTGGCGCCTGGAGCCGTACGTGGGCTTCGGCGCCGACGCTCACTCGTTCGACGGTCTGCGCCGGCGGCGGAATGTCGAATCGCCCCAGGAGTACGTGGCGCGGTGGCGTCGCGACGCCTCCCCTACCGCCGAGGAGATCCCGGCCCGGCTCGAGGAGGAGCGCCTGTATCTCGGCTTGCGGTTGAGTGAAGGGATCGTGCTCCGGCCGGAGCACTGGCGGCGCTTCGAGGATTCGATGGCGCGCTGGTTCGATGCCGGGCTGCTCGAGCAGTGTGAAGGACGGCTGCGCTTGACGCGCCGCGGCGTCTTGCTTTCCAATGAAATCTTCCAGGAGTTCGTCTCATGAAGGAACCGGCTCTGGTCGACTTGCGCAGCGATACCGTCACCCGCCCGACGCCCGCGATGCGGCGCGCGATGGCCGAGGCCGAGGTCGGCGACGACGTGCACGGCGAGGATCCCACCGTGATCCGGCTCGAGCGCCGCGCGGCGGAGATCTTCGGCAAAGAGGCCGCGCTGTTTGTGCCCTCGGGCACGATGGGCAACACGATCGCCATTAAACTGCACACGCGGCACGGCCAGGAGGTGATCTGCGAGGCGCGCTCGCATGTCTACAACTACGAGCTGGCCATGATGGCCTGGTTCGCCGGCTGCCTGGCGCGTCCGGTGCGCGCCGCCGGGGGCGTGCTGCGCTGGAGCGACATCGAGCCGCACGTGCGCCCGGTAAGCGCACACTGGGCCCCGACGGGGTTGATTTCACTCGAGAACACCCACAACATGGCCGGAGGCCGCGTGACGCCGAAACCGGTTCTGGACGAGATCTGCGACCGCGCGCACGCGTTAGGCCTCAAGGTCCACCTGGACGGCGCACGCATCTTCAACGCGGCCACTTATCTGCGGATGCCCGTAGACGAGCTGTGCGAGAAGGTCGACACGGTGATGTTCTGCCTCTCGAAAGGCCTGGGCGCGCCGGTGGGCTCGCTGCTGGTGGGGCCGCGGGATCTGATCGCCGAAGCGCGCTTCTACCGCAAGCGCCTCGGCGGGGCGATGCGCCAGGTGGGCGTGCTGGCGGCGCCCGGCCTGATCGCCCTCGAACAGATGCCCAAGCGACTCGCCGAGGATCACGCCAATGCGCGCTTTCTCGCCGAGGGGCTGGCGGGGATTCCGGGCCTGAAGATCGATCCGGCGGAGGTCCAGACCAACATCTTGATCATCGATGTCAGCGGCACCGGGCTGACCCCCGCGCTGGTCAGCGCCGGCCTGAAGGCGCGCGGCGTGCTCGCCGACGGCGTCAGCGCCACCGCGATCCGCATGGTGACGCACTTTGACGTCGACCGCGCCGGCTGCGAGCGCGCCATCGAGGCGATGGCCGACCTGGTAAGGGCGGCGTCACACGCCAAAGACGTCCTGAGCGTAACGCCGGCTTAGCCGCAGGTTTTCCTCGAGCGGACGCGTCACGGCCGTCGCTTCCTCGTGGAAAAGCTCGACGACGAGCCAGCCGCGGAAGTTCCGGCGGCGCAGGTAGCCGGCCAGCTCGCGGTAGTCGATATCCCCGTCGCCGAAGGCTTCGGTGCAGACGCCACGGACCATGTTGCGCAGATGGAGGCTGACCAGGCGGTCGCCGGCCTCCCGCACGATCTCCATCACCTTCTGCCCGCCGCGCGCGATCCACATCGTGTCCAGGCACAGGCCGGCGTCGGTATGCCGGAGCAGGTGGCGCCACTCCCGCGCGCCCTCGGCCATCTCGGGATCGTGATGGTGGAGGATGAGCCGGAACCCTTTGTTGCGAAGCTCGCGGCTGAGGCGGTCGACCGCGCGGGCCTGAAAGTCCAGCTCGGCGTCGCTCTTGCGCTCCTTGCCCGGCTTGGGGCTCGGATTGGCGTTGATGATGCGCGTCCCCAACGGCTTGACGCGGTCGGCGAGCGCGAGCGTTTCGGCGATCGTCTTGTCCGCGCCCGCCGGCTCATGCATCGGCCCGCCGTGGTAGACGATCGGCACACCCAGCCCGTGCGCCTTCAGCCTCTCCCGCGTGCGTTCGGCCAGCTCCGGCGCAAAGAAGGAGGACATGAGCTCGACGTTGTCGTATCCGGCCGCCTTCGTGCCTGCCAGGATGGACTCCAGGCCGTCGGCGAGCGACTTGTTTTCCTTGCGAAGGTATTGCGTCCAGACGTAGACCTGCGCCGCCAGACCCGGCTGGTAGCCGCCCTGCGCGCCCAGGCGGGCCGACGCCGCTACTCCGGCCAGCCACTGGCGCCGCGAGACCGAGCCGGTGTTCGGAAAGCCTCTTTTCATCTGTTTCAGTGTAGATCAGCCCCACCGGGTCCGCAGCAGAGCGATGAGCGGCGCGGCCGCCTCCCGCACTTCGCATTTCATGGGCAGCGCCGCCAACCACAGCTCGAAGTCGCGGTTCGGGAAAGGAATCGAGGCCCTTTGCACCTGCCGCCGGCGGGCGGTCAGAGACTCCCAGGTATCCGCCGAGCACGGATATGCGAGCAACGCGATGCTGCGCTCCGTGCGAGCCAGATGGGAGTAGGCCAGCACCTGAAACATGTCGTGGCGATGCTCCTGGCGCGACAAACCTGCCGGGTCGTGCCCCCTCGCGGCCACCATCTCCTCGAGGTGGCGTTTGTACTTTGCGTCGGCAATCAAGGTGAAGTGGGGGGCCTCCAGCAAGAGGTCCGGCACCAGGCTGACCTGGGCGCCGTGAAACGGAGGATCCCAGCGAAGCGCCGTCACCGTTTCGGCGCGCCGGCCCCGTCTCAGCACGCCGCCCACGTGCAGCGCCACAAATTCCAGTACGCACTCGGCCCATGCCTCGAAGAACAGATCCATGTTCATGGCCCAGGGGAGTCCTTCGAGTTGGCAAGCGCCGGCCAGTCCCCGCTCCTCCGCCGTCCACTCGATGGCCTGAAGCCCTTCGCGGAAGGGCTCCGGCGGCAGGCGCCCGCTCAGCCGGCTCTGAAGCAGCCGGGGCGTAGGACGAACAGCCGGCGCATCCCGGAACGGCGCCAGCAAAGTGTAAGCCCTCTCGACCAGCTGGGAGACGAAGGCCCCGTGCTGAAGTTGCGTCGTCAACGAGCGGATGTACGCCTCCAGCGTCCAGCGAACGGCCCCGCGCAACAAGCGGTCCTCACGTAGGTCCGGGAAGCGGCAGGGGACGCGGTGAGGCGCCGCGCGCGGCAGGGACTGGGTCGCGTACTGTTGCCAACGAACCGTCCCTTTCGGCGCCGGAAGGCTCGCCTCGGCGAACTCGAACCGTCGCTCCAGCGTACGGATCAACCGTTCGATCCGGCCGAGCACGATCAGCGAGAGGACCCAGGGCGGCACGCGTCTCTCCGACCGCCGCAGCAAGGGCAGGGGCAACAGATGAGGCACGACGCGCCAGCCCATCCGCCCGAGCATCGGCCCCAGCGTCGGCCAGTCGAATCGAGGCCGGATCAGGATGCCGTGATCAAAACCGCCGGACAGCGGCGAACGCAGCGGCGCCGCGCCGATGATCGACGACGAGCGCAGAACCAACTCGGCTTCAAAACCGTCGAAGGCGAGGCCGGCGTCGATGCCCAGAAGCTCGAAGACCGGCCGGTTCCACGCCAGAAACTGCCGCGCCAGCTTCGCCGCCGTGATCATCCTCTGAACCCCCTCGCCGCCGTTCGCCGCCAGCCCGGCCGCCGAGACGGAGGACTCGGTATGATCCACGAGTTCGAGCTGATAACCTGCTCGTGCCCTCGGAAACGGCTCCTGCGGGTGGTCAAAGCTGCGCTTAGAGCGCCCGGATCTCCTGGATGAGGGTGCGAATCTCCTCGGCGAAGTTGGCGACATAGCCTTGAGCGAGATACTCCTCCAGCAGGGGAACTAACTCATACTTGAGCCGCCTGCGGGCCTCATCTTCATCCCGCGCTATAAAATACGAATGCCCCGGGACCAGCGCAAACGACTCACGAGTCGCGTATTCCACAAAGACCGCGACGGCTTTATCGAAGAACTTCAGGGATTGCTCCGTGCCGAGAGCCCTCACGACCTCCCGGTCGGGCCAGAGGGCCAGGAATGCAAACCGCCGCCGGAGGGCGAAATCCACGATGGCGATGGACCGGTCCGCCGTGTTCATCGTGCCGAGGATATGGAGATTCTCCGGCAGCCGGAGCTTTCGTCCAACCGGTTCCCCGAAATCGTAAGCCAGTTCCACTTCCCTGTCCGGCGCCTTCGATTCCAGAAGAAATAGGGCCTCGCCGAGAACCTTCGCCAGGTCCGCGCGGTTGATCTCGTCGATGGCGAGCAAGTAGGCTTTCCCGTCGGCTGCCTCGACGGCTTCAAGGAGCGCTCCGCGCCGGGGCTCGAATCGCAGCCCTGTCTCGTTCTTCGCCATCACCGGAGCGAGCCCGCCCACGAAGTTCTCATAAGTGGTATTGGAGTGGAATTGGATCAGCTTTCCGCACCCATGGAAGTCTTTCTGCAAAATCTCCGTGGCCAGATGGGTCTTACCCACGCCGGGCGGGCCTTGCAAAATCAGGAAGCGGCGCTCTCTGAGCAATTGCGCCACTTCCGCTCTGTCGTGCAAGGGAAACAAGAACCGGGACCATTGGCTTCGCACGCCGGCGAGATTGGCCTCGAACCGCTTGAGCGGCGTGGCACCTCGCTCGGACGCGAATACGTCCAAGAAAGCGACGAGCGCCTCTTCGAGCAGGCGCCGGTCCCGGGTCGGCCCAAAGAGGGCGTAAATTTCGGCCCTGTACTTTTCGAGCGCGCTGCCGTAGGCCGTGAGCCGGGAGCGCACCGACTGCGGTACGGGTACGTCCCTGCGCGTCGGTTCGCTTTTCGCCCAAGCGCTGCCAGGCTGGCGGCGGTTGAGCCAGTCGCAGATCGCCTGCACTTTCCTCGCGTGGCCCGGGCGGCTCAGGATGTCCTCATCAGGACTCAGCCCTTGCGTACCCAGAGTGAAGGTCACCAGACACGGGCCGCCTTTTTCGGAGGTCGAGTCGGGCGGGAAGAAGACGAGGGACATTCCCCCGTAGGCGCCGCTGTCCGGATTTTGCGGATGGATGTAAGCGGCGTACGTTGCGCCTTCAGCGATCGTGGGAGCGCGAAGCTTGAAGGTTCTGGCCGCCGTGGCGGGAAAGAGACCTTCGGGTTGACCGAACAAGGACTGGAACAGCTCCTTGTGCGTCTCCGTCCACCGGTCTAATTGCGGCTCGAACAGGAAATCGACCAAGCGCGCCAGGCTCAACGGCATCTCTCCTGCGGCCGGGAAACGGCGCCCGGAGCTTCGTGCCCCATTCCGGCTGCGTGCTCGATTATAGTATCGGCAGCGCCATGTTCGAAATCGGATTCCACACGGACGCCTTCAACAGCAGCTACTGGAGCTTCGAGCAGTGCCTGGAGTGGGCGCACCGCAACGGGGTGCACTGGATCGAATGCGGCGCCATCGACGGCGTGAGCTGGATCCACGGGCTCGGCTATCAGCCCCATGTGGCCCTCTGGGAGGATCCGGTGCTGCTGCGTCGCAAGATGGACCGCTACGAAGTCTCCTTCTCGCAGATCGACGCAGCCTTCCCGCTGTCGCTTCCCGAGGGGGCGACGCTCGGGGTCGAGTACGTGCTGCACACGATCCGCTGGGCCCGGCTGACCGGCTGCCCGCGCGTGGACACCACTGACGACCGCCGCCGGCCCGAGGGCCTTACCGACCGCGAGGCGCTCGAGCACATGCGGCGCATCTACCACCAGATTCTCCGCGTAGCTGAAGCTTACGAAATCGTGATCAATATCGAACCCCACGGCTACTACACGACCAAACCCGAGTTCATGGCCGAGATGCTCGCCTTCGCCGATTCGCCGTTCCTGCGCATGAACATGGACACGGGCAACACGTTCATCGCGGGCCAGGATCCGGTGGGGTTCCTCGAGCAGTTCAAAGAGAAAGTCAGCCACGTGCACATCAAAGACGTCAGCCCGTCGCTCGCCGCCGCCTCCCGGGGCGAGTTGACCGGGATCGCGGTGAGTCACTGTGCGGTCGGCGACGGCGTCAATGCGGACAACATCCGGCGCTGCCTCGAAATCCTCCGCGAGGGCGGCTACCGCGGCGTGCTGAGCATCGAGTGCGAAGGCCAGGGAGGCCCGATGATCGAGCGCAGCCTCGCCTGGCTGCGAGATGCCGCCGGCAAGCCGCTCGGCGCAGGGCGCGAACCCAATGCCGGTTAGCAGCATGGGCGCAAGTCTGGGACGGCCGCCGGCCGCACCCTTTCTCGAGCAGACCGAGGTCTATGTTTCCGGCCGGGACGGCTACCACACCTATCGCATCCCGGCCGCGATCGCCACGCCCGGCGGCGCGCTGCTCGCCTTCTGCGAGGGACGCAAGACGAGCGCGCGCGACCACGGCGACATCGACCTGCTGGTCAAACGCAGCACCGACGGCGGGCGCACCTGGAGCGCGCAACAGGTCGTCTACGAGGAAGGCGGGACGGCGGAGATTACGATCGGCAATCCTTGCCCGGTCGTCGATCGCGAGACGGCAACGATCTGGCTGCCGTTCTGTCGCGACAACCGGCGCGTGCTGGTGACGCGCAGCACGGACGACGGGCGCACCTGGAGCTGGCCGGTCGAGATCACGCCGCACGTCAAGCGCCCCGACTGGGGCTGGGTGGCCACCGGTCCCGGCGTCGGCATCCAGCTCGCCGCCGGGCCGTACGGCGGGCGACTGGTGGTTCCGTGCGACCACCAAGCGACGGTGGCGGGCCGGCCCGTCAAGCGGTCTCACGTCTTCTACAGCGACGACCACGGCCGGACCTGGAAGCTCGGCGGCGTCGTCGCGGACCACACCGACGAATGCCAAGTGGTGGAAACAGCCGACGGGCGCCTGCTGATCAACATGCGCAACTACTGGGAGCGCGACGGCGGTCGGCCCGACCGCGGCGGAATGCGCGCGACGGCCTGGAGCGCCGACGGCGGCCGGTCCTGGTCTGCGCTCGAGTTCGACCCGGCGCTCGTCGAGCCGGTCTGTCAGGCGAGCCTGTTGCGCTACACCCTCGCCCCCGCCGAGGGCCGCAACCGCCTGCTGTTCTCGAATCCGGCGGACCGCTCGCACCGCGTACGCCTCACCGTGCGCCTGAGCTACGACGAAGGCAGGAGCTGGCCCGTGGGGCGGGTGCTTCATGAGGGCCCTGCGGCCTACTCGAGCCTGGTCGTCCTCGCCGACAAGACCATCGGCTGCCTCTACGAACGGGGTGAAACCAGCCCCTATGAGACGATCACCTTTGCGCGGTTCAACTTGGAATGGCTGGCCGGACCCTCCGGGTGAGCTTCAGGCCTCAGCTTGCCGGCTCTCGATCTCCTCGGCCGCACCCTCGGGCGGATTGTAGTACAGCAAGCGCCCGCAGCTTTCGCACACGAGCAGCGACTCACCCTTCTTGAGATCCTGGTAGAACTGGGGCCGCAGAACGATGTTGCAGGCCGAACACTTTCCGTCAGTGCCCTCGGCGAGCGCCGGCCCGCGGTACTTGCGGCGCGTCCGCTCGTAGATGGCGTAAACCTGCGGATCGATCGCAGCGACGAGCTGCTCGCGCTCGGCCTGAAGCTCGCTGAGCAAGCGGCGATCTTCCTCGCTGCGCTTGCGGGCCGCCGCTTTTTGCCGTTCTACCTGGACCTGCTCCTGTTTGAGAGCGGTCTCGGCCGCTTGGACGTTCTCCTCGAGCGGTTCGGACTCGGCCATCAAATCCAGGATGCGGTCCTCGGCCTTGCGGACCTGCTCCTCACAATACTCGATCTCATGCTGGAAAGCTCGGTATTGCTGGTTGGTCTTGGCCTCCAGCATCTGATCCCTCAACCGGGAAATCTTCTGCTCGAGCAGTTGAATCTCGCCTTCGAGCTTGCGGCGCTCTTTCTGGTTGGCCGAGAACGCGGCCCGATCCGCTTCCAGCTTGCGCTGATGCGCCACCAGCGCTTGTTCGATTTCGGCGATCTGGCGGGGCAAAGACGCGATCTCGCGTTCTAACTCGGCCACCCGGTTGTCCACCCCCTGGAGCTTGATGACCAGTTCAATGCCTGGAGCCATTGTTTACAGGATTTTATCACGGCGCGGGGGAGCGAACCGCCGCAGCGGCCCCGCAGCCGCGCTCAGCGCCAGCTCGAGCTCGCTCACGCGCGTCAGCCGGCAGAGGACATAAAAAACGAGCAGCCCGGCTGGGATCGCGATTCCGAGTTCCGCCAGCCGGGCCAGGCGCGAGATCCCCCAGGCGGCCTCGATCCAATCCCGCAGCAGTGCGATGGCAAGCCCCATTCCGGCCGAGGCCGCCACCACCTTCCCGGCGCTTTCGGCCAGCTTGCGCCCATCGATGCCGCCGATCCGCCGCCGCAGCACTTCGAACAGGATCGCAAATCCGATCAGGGCCACCGCGGAAGTCGACAACGCCAGCCCGGCATGGCCGAGCTGCGTGTAGCGCAACAGCGAAACCACCGCCGCCAGGTTGACGCCGATCGACAGCAAACTGACATACATCGGCGTGCGCGAGTCGCCGAGCGCGTAGAAAGCGGGCGTGAGCACCTTGATCGCCGCGTAGCCGGCCAAGCCGAGAGCGTAACAGGACAGCGCCAGGGCCGTCTGCCGCGTGTCGTACAGTTCGAACTTGCCGCCTTGGTAGATCGCCCCGATCATCGCCTCGCCCAGCACGACCAAGCCCACCGACGAAGGCACGGTCATCAGAAAGACCACTCCGAGCGAGCGCGACAGGGTGCGCCGGAATTCCTCCATGTTCCCTGAGGCGGCGCTGCGCGAGATCGACGGGAGCGTCGCCGAGGCGATCGCCACACCGAACAGCGCCAGCGGCAGTTGCATGAAGCGGAAGGCATAGCCGAGCCAGCTCACCGGGCCGTCCGGGCCGCGCAAGGCGTCGTCGACGCGGGAGGCGAAGTTGGTGTTGACCATGATGTTGATCTGTACGGCCGCGCCGCCCAGGATCGCCGGTCCCATCAGCCGGAAGATGCGCTGGAGGCCGGGGTCGCTCCAGTCGATCCGGGGCCGGTACCGGAAGCCGGCCCGGTGCAGGCTCGGCAACTGCCATCCCAGTTGCAGCGCGCCGCCGAAGACGACGCCCACCGCCATCCCCTCAATCGGCTCCAGACCGATCCACGGCCCCGCCCAGAACCCCAGCGCCAGCCCGGCGCCCAGCGAGCCGACATTGAAAAACGTCGAAGCCAGCGCCGGAACGGCAAATTGGTTGCACGCGTTCAAAATCCCCATCGCCTGCGCCGCCAGCGCCACCAGGAGCAGAAAGGGGAACATAATCCGCGTCATGGTGACGGCCAGCTCGAACTTGCCCGGCACCTCGACGAAGCCCGGAGCGAGCAACCGTACCAGTTGCGGGCTGAAGATGACCCCGAGCAGGCACAGGCCGCCGACGATCAGAATCACCGCGGTCGCCACCAAATTCGCCAGCGCCGCCGCCTCGGCCCGCCCTTTCTTGGCCAGATGCTCGGTAAACGTGGGAATGAAGGCGGACGAGAGCGCGCCTTCGGCGAACAGGTCCCGGGTGAGGTTGGGAATGCGAAAGCCCAGCAGGAAGGCGTCGTAGGCCATCCCGGCGCCGAACAACCGGGCCATGACAATCTCCCGGATCAGCCCGGTGACGCGGCTCAACAGCAAGGCCGCCGAGACGATCCCGGCCGACCGGACGACGTGGTGCGCTGGCGTTGTTTCCGTCGTAGAGGTTGTCAGTGCCGACACTCCCCGGCGTTGCAGGCCGCTTGCCCGTAGCGCTCGAAGAAGCTCGCCACGGCTCTATTGCCAGTGTAGAAGGTCTCGGGGCGCCGTTGCTCGTCCCCGGACCGGCTTTCCGTAAGATAGTGCTCAGACCATGGGCTTGCTCACAGGCGCGGCTGCGGCGCTTTGCCTTCTGTTTGCCTGGCCGGCCCTCGCCGCCGGAGGCCCGCAGTTTGTGGACATCGCGCCACGTTCGGCCTTCGCCTACATCACCAACAACGATTTCACCGGGCGGAAGTACTTTCCGCAACCTATGTGCGGAGGCGTGGCGATCTTCGACTACGACAACGACGGCTGGATGGACATCTACTTCAGCAACGGCGCCAAACTGCCGGCTCTGCGCAAGACCGACCCCTCGTTTCACCACTGCCTGCTGCGCAACCGCGGTGACGGCACTTTCGAGGACGTCACGCGCCGGGCCGGGCTCACCGGCGAGCACCTGGATTTCAGCTACGGCGTGGCCGCCGGCGACTACGACAACGACGGCTGGACCGATCTGTTCATCGCCAACACCGGAAGGAACACGCTGTACCGCAACCTCGGCGACGGAAGCTTCCGCGACGTGACGGCCGAGTCCGGTCTCGGCGCCAAGCCCCCGGAAACGTTGAGCGTCCAGGGCGCCTGGTTCGACGCCGACAACGACGGCCTGCTCGACCTGGTCCTTTCCAACTACACGCTCTGGACGCCGGAGAAGGACCGCCGCTGCGTCCGCGACGACGGCGTCGATTATTACTGCCATCCGAAGACGTATCCGGCCGTGCCGCACCGCCTCTACCGGAACCTCGGCAACGGCCGCTTCGAGGATGTGACGGACCGCTCCGGCTTCGGCAAGGCGCTCGGCAAAGGGATGGGCATCGGCATCGCCGATTTCAACGAAGACGGCTGGACGGACGTGTTCATCGCCAACGACACCGAGCCCAACTTCCTGTATCTGAACCAGGGCGGCGGCATCTTCCGGGAAGTCGGACTGCTCTACGGCGTCGCTTACAACGACGCCGGGCTGACGGTCTCAGCCATGGGCTGCGACGCCAAGGACTACGACAACGACGGCTGGGTGGACGTCTTCTACAACAACCTGATGCGCCAGACCTGGGCCCTGTTCCGCAACCAACGGGGCAAAATGTTCCGCTACATCACGCCCGCGGTCAAGCTGGTGCAGCTCAGCGAGACCCGCTCGGGCTGGAGCAACGGCTTCATCGACTACGATAACGACGGCTGGAAGGATCTGTACTCGGCCAACGGCGACGTCGATTATCTGGCCGCGAACGCCGCCCAGCACGACACGATGTTTCGCAACATGGAAGGCAAGTACTTTGCCGACGTTTCCGAGGCCATGGGCCCGGACTTCCTGCGCGTCGGTTTCCAGCGCGGCTCGGCGATCGGAGATTTGAACAACGACGGCCGGCTCGACCTGGTGGTGACGTCGCTGAACGAGCGCCCGCGCATCCTGCTCAACTCCGGGGACGCCGGCCACTGGCTGCTGATCGACACGCGCGGCCGCAAGAGCAACCGGGACGGCATCGGCGCCAAGATCAAGGTGACCACGCCGTCCGGACGCGTCCTCTCGAACCACGTCACCACGAGCGTCGGCTTCATCTCCTCGAGTGACAAGCGCGTCCACTTCGGCCTCGGCCCCGAAGCCGAGGTGACCTCCGTGGAGATCCGATGGCCGAGCGGCGCCGTGCAGGTGCTGCGCGACGTCAAAGCCGACCGGATCCTTCGCGTCGAGGAACCCTAGCGATGCGCTCGCCCGACGCAATCGTCATCGGCGCAGGGCCGAACGGGCTGGCCGCCGCGGTGGCGCTCGCGGAAGCGGGCCGGCGGGTGACGGTGTTCGAAGCCGCGGAGACGATCGGGGGCGGCGCGCGCTCGGCGGAGCTGACGCTCGC
>JBBIMZ010000056.1:1397-11946 GCA_037444135.1 Solibacteraceae bacterium | reverse complement strand
CCTGTATCCGCGCCTGTCTTCGCCGGATCCGAAGCGCTCCCCTCGAGGCGGAGCCGTATTACTGGTTGAGGGAGGCCTATCTGGCTCTCGCCGGCTCCTGCTTACGCCGGCTGAGCCTGGTGCCGGAGGCCGCCTATTTTCGGGAGCTGTTCGCAGCCGAGGAGCGGGCCTCCCCGGATGTGGCGGAAGCCGAGGTGGCTCGTTTCATCGAAGGCTTTTCGCAATTTGCCGACGGCCATATCGCCTTAGGAGCGATCCGGCTTCGGCTGGGGCGACGGGCGGCCGGCGAAGCCGCCTTCGAAGAGGCCCGCAAGCGGGATCCCGCAGTCAGCCCTCACTTGATTGCGGTGCGAACCGGTTCGCCGACTTCGGGGGCGTGTCCGGCCGGCGAGCCGCTGGCGCGGGCCGCGTGCCTCGTCGCCCGGGGGCGGCTCGAAGAGGCCACGACGGCGGTCCTCGCCCTGCACGAAGCGCCGCGCGGCAAGCCGCGCGAAATTTATTGGGCGATGCACTTCTTCTCCCGGCTCGCCGAGCAAACCTTGTCCGAGCTGGCGGCGCGGGCGCCGCGATCACCTGTGGTGGCGATGATCCGGGCGCGAGTCTTCGAGCAGGCCGGCGAGGCCGCCCGGGCGGAACAGCAGTACCGGGAGGCGCTGCGCTTGGGCCCCGATCCCGAGACGCTGATCGAGTTCGGCAAGTTTCAGTGCCGCAATTCGCAGTTCGATGCCGCGATTTCTCTTTTTGAGAGAGCGCTCCGCGAGGACGCCGGGCGGGCCGACGCGCATGCCTTGCTCGGCGAGGTCTATATGATTCGGGGCGAACCCGCCCGGGCGCTCCCGCACGTTCAGGCGGCCGTCGAGGGAAGTCAGGGCAACGCCCAGGCGCGCATTTACTGGGCGCAGGCCCTCCATCAGCTCGGGCGGACGCGCGAGGCTGTCTCGGTGCTCCAAGCCGCTCCTGCCGATCCCGACGGGCGGATCCATTACCTTCTGGCCCGCTATCTGGCGCAGCAAGGACGCCGGGAGGAAGCCGCTAAGGCCTTGGCGATCTTCCGCGCCAAACGCCGGACCGGCGAGGGTCTTTCCCCGCTCGGGAGCCTGGCCGAGGCGGCCGCACCGCAACCCCTAAGGGCTCAGTAGAGCGCCACCACTTCGTAGCGCCGCCCGGCCGGGTTCGGAATTCGCACCCATTCCCTGGCCGGGTCGAAATCGGTCCACGGCTCGCCGTTTACGGTTACCGAACGGATCGGCTTCGAGTCCGGATGCCGCAGGCGCACCAGCAGCGCCCGCGGCGACCGCCGCACCGGCGGCTCGATCGTGGCGGCGATGCTGCCTGAGGCGGCCCGACTCTGGATCCGGCAGCTGACTTCTCCGAAATGGGTCGGCGCCCGCTCCACAACAATCTTCTTGCCGTCCTCGAGCCACTTCCTCGGCGCGGCCTGGGCCAACAGCAAGGTCTCCCCATCGGTCTCGCGCACAAGCATGTTGCGGTACAGCTCGAACCAGGCGCCGTCGGTCGAAGGCGGTCCGAAATACTGGCCGTGAGTCCAGCGGTGCTCGACCGGTTCGAAGACGGTGTGGCTGAAGGCGCTCGCCATATAACTGTAGAAGGTCCGGATGGCCGCCTTCGGGTCATCCCGCAGCAGGTAGGCCGTTCCCTGCTGGTTGTAGACCGGCTCGTTGGCTATCCCCCAACCGTGCAGATAGAGATTGTCTTCGTGGTCGTGGAGGAGGCTGTCGGCCAAAAGCCCGGCGGCAGGCACGGCTTTGAGGCGGATCAGGTGTACGGCTCCGGTGTCGACGTCGGTGGCGTACCACTGATCAAGAAGGCGCCCGTAGGTCCGGGCTTCGCAAGGGACGTAGGGGATCCAGGTATGGTCGCGCAGCGGCACCAGGGGCGAGCGCACGGACGCGGTGCTGAAGGCCCGGCGGACGGCTTCCTGCAATTGCCGCGCCGCGGCCAGGGCCTCGGCGGCCCGCGGGTGGCTTATTTGCTCGAGAGCTCGCCCGAACAGCTCCAGGCCGGCGTACAGGTAGGCCTGATTGAAGGCCCATACGCCGCTCCCCGTGCCGTCATTGAGCGGGCCGACCACCAGCCCGCGCGCAGGACCGTCCTGGCGGGCGGCTCGGGCCAATTGCGCCAGGCACCAATCCATCGCCTTCAGCGCCGCCGGAAGCAGTCTTTCGAAAGCCTGCCGGTCGCCCGAGAGCAGGTAGTTCTGGGCCAGCGCGTAAAGCATTCCGGGCGTATACGCCACCCAGTTGGCGAAGCCGGCGACGTGGCCGCTCGCTTCCTGGTTGTTTCGGAACTGGACGGCGAGCTCCTCCGCGGAGATCTGGTGATAGCCGCGGAGGTCGTAAAGCATGTAGTCGACGTAGACGGCTTGGTTGACCGGCCACGGCGTGCCGGTCTGGCTGTACGCGAAATTCGAGTAGGGCAGGTCGATGGCGACGTCCTCACGCTCGGCGCCGTGGCGGCGCGGCAGGCGCAATGCGTGCCACAGGCTGGCGCGAAACAGGTCGTTCACCGCCTTGTCGGGAGCTTCAAAGCGCGCGCCGCGCGCCACATACCCAGACCAGAAGTCCAGCGTAGTCCGGCGGGCCGCGGCATAATCGATGGCCACGAGCTTGGCCTGGTCCGCTTCGCTCGCCGCCGGAGAAGGCAGTTTGACCAGGAACTCGCGGGATCCGCGCGGGGCCAGATCCACGAAGACCGTAGCGTTGACGCGCTTTTGCTCGCGCTGGTAATCGCGCACGCCGCTCCAGACGATCTCGTCGCCGGCGCCTTCGATCGTGAAAAGCGCCTGATTCTGTGCCGCGAGTCGGAAAACTGTGGCCGCCCCCTGCCTGGCGGCGGCGAGCGTGGAATCGAAATAGGGGACGACTTGGCGGCGGTGGCTCATGGTGACGGGAACTCGGCGGGCGGCGCCGTCGAGTTCGGTCAATTTCACTTTCTGGAGCAGCACCATCGGGATGTCACCGCGGCGCCGGGGCGGGGGGCCGTCGAGCGGATAGGCAAACTGCTCGACTTCGTAGCGGACTCCTCCATCCTCGAAGACCGTGGTAATGACCGGCAATCCGTCGGCCAGGCTCTGGCCCTTCCAGGTGCGCGCGATGCCGCTTGCCAGGTCGCCGAAGCTGAACCAGAAGCGGAAGCGGTCCGGATTTCCATAGTCGTTCCAAACTCCGGCGCCGCGGTCGATTCCGAATTTCGGGATCGCGCTGTCCCAGGTGAGGCAGACGATATGGCCTGGGGGCGGCTGGTTCGGGTGGGCGTAGGCGGGGCTGCCCATGTCCTCCCACCGGGCCCGGAACTCCTCGTAGGTCGCCTCCGGTGCCGCCCGCACTTGATCGAGCACGCGCTTGCCTTGGTGAGCCGCCAGCCGCCGCCGGTACTCGGCAAACGAGAACCGGCGGCCGCCCGCGGCGAGGAACACCCCGAGCGAGGGGACCCACAGCGCCTCCTGCTCCCGGAGTTGATCCGCGCTGACGGTGAACCCGCGGTTCCCTTCCGCATTCAGGAGCACTGTCAGTTTCGGGCAACCCGGGCGGAAGGCGGGATCCTGCGCCAGGCGCCGGGCGGTTTCGGGATCGCTGCGGGCGATTAAGTCGGCCCAAAGCACGTGCAGATCCTGGATCCTGCTGCGGGCATTGTCCGGATACAACAGCGTGAACTCGACGCCGTCGACATCCCCGGCGCCCGCAGATGTATGCCAGGCCCCGTCCACCAAACCCTCGCCGGCCTCGAGCAAATCGCCGGCCGCCTCGCTGACCGTTACGTCCGGCGTCGTCGGCACCAAGCGGACGGAGTAGGCCGTTCTCGGGCCGACCTCGTGGCCCCAGGAGAGACGGACTCTCAGGCTCGCCTGTGGGCCGGCGCCGGCGAGCAGGCCAGGCAGCACAGCCAGGAAAGCCAGTCTCATGGAGCCTCCGCGGCGGTTCTCGGCAACATCGACGGCACGCGTTGGATGGCGCTCATTCCTCCATCCACGGTGAGCACGCTCCCGTTGAAGAACTTCGCTTCCTCCGAAGCGAGAAAGAGGGCGCAGTGAGCGATATCGGCCGGCTCGCCGAACTTGCCCCCGGGATAGAGCGCGAGCAGCTCAGCTTCGGCGTTCGGGTGTTGGTCGTAGTAGCGGCGCGAACTCTCGGTCATGATGGTGCCGGGGCAAATCACGTTCGCGCGGATCCCGTAAGGGCCGTACTGGATCGCCAGCACGCGTGTCAGCGAGATGACGCCCCCTTTCGCGGCGGAGTAAGCCGCCAGGTGAATCCCGCAGAGTGCGTTCACCGAACTGATGTTGATGATGACTCCGCTGCGGCGGGGAATCATCGTTTTCAAGGCTTGCCGGGTCGCCAGGAAGACGCCCTTCAACGTGACGTCGACGACATGGTCCCAGCTCTCTTCAGAGACCTGGTCGAGCCAGCCGTCGCCGGCCCAGGCGGCCGCATTGTTGACCAGCACGTCGACGGGGCCGGCGACCGCGAAGGCGCGCTCGACATCGTCGGCGGAAGCGACGCTTCCGGTCACGGCCTCGAAGCTCCCGCCGGCCGCGCGCACGCGGCGCGCGGTCTCCTGATTGCCCGCCTCGTCGACGTCGAGAGAGATCACGCGCGCGCCTTCGCGCGCAAACAGCAGCGCCGTTTCGCGGCCGATGCCGTTGCCGGCGCCGGTAATCATGGCAGTCTTATCTTTTAGCCGCATGCAAACTCCTCAAATATGCTCGCAACTCGGGGTGCAGCTCCGGGCGGTCCCAAAGAAATTTCTGCGGAAACTGTCCGGTGAGCGGGTACGTGGGTCCGCTCCCCGGCCGCGCTTGCGGCCAGTCGGATTCCTTGACCAGGTAGTCACCGATTCGGTAGCCGTACATGTCCAGGTGGCGCACGCCGGTCTCCAGCGCCGCTTCGGCGATCTGCCGGATCTGGTCGACGGTGGGGTAGCGCGCCGGTCCCGGCCGGCGCTGTTCGGCCGCGTTCGCCACCCAGAAGGTGTAGATCAGCTTCTTGTCCGGCCCGAGCAACTGCCGGGTCTTCCGGATCACCTCGCGCGTAGCCGCGGCGACCCGCTCGCCCGAGTCCGGCCCCAGCCACGGCGTTGCGGTGTAAGCCGCGACCACGTCGAAGTGCCTTGCCAGCCGGGCGAAATCGAGCCCCACCGCGTCGCGTTTGGCGGTCTCGAGCACGTGAGCCTCGTCCTCGAGGTAGATTTCATGCCGCCGGTTCGGGTCCTCAGCTCGCAGAAAAGTCACGGTGTCGCGCGCCCAGTCCTCCCACCAGGCGGCCCGTGCCTCGATCCACTTGTCCCAGGCAGGATCAGACCGGCTGCGTGGCGGCTCGGCGCCGAACAGCCGCCGTTCGACGCGGCCATAGGAGATCACCTGCTCCTCGCTTGGGCCCATGCGGCCGCCAAAGCTTCCGACCGGCCCGACGCCGAAAGAGTCGTCAAGTACGTAGCCGGCCATCGCAGGCTCGTCGCGGTAAGCTCGCGCCACGCGCTGCAAATACTCCTTCCACTGGGTGGCGCGCCACCCCGGATGGAAAACGTCGAAGGCGAAACGGAGGCGCCCGGCAAGGTCCACTTGCTGGAATTCCGGGCGCCGCTCGAGCGAATTGTGCACCGGATGCCAGAAGACGATGTAAGCGCCCAAGCCGACGCGGCGCGCCGCCGCCAGGGCCTCGCGCGTATCGCCCGTGCGGAGTCCGAAAGCCGCCGCATCCAGGCCCCAACACAGCACGACGTCCGTAAAGCCGAGATCCTGCATCGAGCGGAAATCGCGCTCCCACTCGGCTTTCGGCGCCGCGTTCAGCCAGTACCAGGCCGAGATCCGCACCGGCTGGGCCTGGGCCGCAGCCGCCAGAAAGAGTGCGCAGAGCATCACCGGCTCGCCGCGCATCGCCCTGGATAATAACCGCCGGCGACCGGCAGCGTCAACCGGCAAGGACCGGGCGTGCAGAAACTGTTCAACCTGATGAACGCCCTCCGGAAGCGGCGGCGAGCGCGCCCCGGGGCGTTGTGCATACTGAAAGCCGATGCTCTTCCTGGCTCTGCTGCTTTCGGCCCTGGCGGCGACCCGGCCGCAGGCTCACTCGTGGACTGCCGGTGCGAGGCCGCTGTCGCCCGCCGTGATCGACTCCGACCTGCAGAGCTACGAGATCTTCTGCCAGGGTTCCTCGAGCGACCCAATCGACATCGGCCTGAGTTGGGAGGCGCCGCAAAAGCTGGGCGAATTTGTGGTCGAGTACGCCACGCTCGGAGACCGCAGCTATGAACCGGCCGTCGGGGGACAGTCGCTGGAATCCTGGGACGGCGGCGCTTGGCGGGCGCTTAGCGCGGAGATCGAGATCGATTACCGGGCGCGGGGTGAGTTTGCGCCGGTTCAGGGATTCGGCACGGCTCGCTGGCGTTATCGCTTCGCGCCGGTAGAGACGGACCGCATTCGCCTTGTGCTGGCTCAGCCGGCCAACGAGGAGTCGTGGCAGCGCTGCTTCGCCGTCCGCGAGATGCGTGCGGGCGGCCCCACACAAGCATTCGCCGGCCCGGGTGTGGGTGTGCTGGGAAGCCTGCCGCAGATGCCCGCCTGGCTCGAGCCCGGCGCCAACCTGGCGGTCCAGAAAGCCGGCGCCATCGTCGAACGAGGCCGCACGGCGTCGATCCGGTGGCCGCGGAAGCTGCTGGTGAACCGAGTCGAAACCGTTCCGCCAGTCGCGGGAGCGCGCGCCTTCTGGTGGGACGGCGCCGGGTGGCGCCCGGTGGAACCCCTGCCCCCGCCCGATCGCGGAGTGCTCCGCTTTTTGCCTCTGGCGACCGAGCGGATTCGCGTGCGCGCGCCGCAAGGGGAAATTCAAGACTTGCGGGCCGGTCTGGATTCGGAGGGAGCACGCTACTTTCGCGAGTGGCAACGGGCGCGCACGGACCTGGCCGGAACGCGCTTCCGCCAGCAGCCCCGGCCGGATCTGGCCGCCATGCGCTCGCTTCTGCTGCCCCTCGATTTCGCCAAGACCGCCATTGGGCGGCCGGCCGATGAAACGGAGACGATGGTCACCTGGAACGGGACGTTCCTGATGACGGAAGCGGCACCGCCCGCGCCGGACAAACCGGTCCTGGACCGCTGGTTCGCCTTCGCCGCAGGCGAAGACAAGATCCCCTTCGGCGCCGACTGGACGGCCACGGACACGCGGTACCTCGACGGCTACCTGCCCGCGACCGTCACTACGAGTCTTCGCGGCCCCTTCCGGTTCGAAGAGACGCTCTGGGTGACCGCTCCGGGCGAACGGCTCTACGGTACCGCCGCTGAGGTGCGCGTAACCAACTCAGGATCGAAAGCCGCCGGGACGGCGCTGACGATCGCCATGGGCCGCCGTCCTTACAAGCCGAAGTCGCCGCATCCGCTCTCCTACGCTCCGGAGCGGACAGGATATCGGCTGGAGGCGGACCGGCGGACCGTGCGATCGGCTTCGGGCGAGATCGTGCTTTATGGCGACACGCCGGGGGAGTGGGGCGGTACGGTTTGGGAAAATCACTTGAGTTATGCGGTCGAACTGGCTCCGGGCGAAACCCGGACGCTGCGCTTTTTCGCGCCCTCGGTTCGGGCGCCTCTGAGGTCGGCCGAGTCGTTGCGCGCTTTTCGCTGGAGCAGCTCATTGGAGCAATTTCGCGCCTACTGGAGCCGCAAGCTGACTGAAGGGATGCAGGTCGAGCTGCCCGAGCCTGAGCTTAACGAAGCTTATAAGAATTTACTCGCCCAAACTCTCATCATCACGCTGGACGGCGATTCCACCGTGCAGTATGGCGCTTACTCCTACGAGAGCTATTTCGGTCTCGAAGAGGGCTGGCCCGCGGTGGCGCTGGCTCAATTCGGCTATCCCGCCGAGGCGCAGAGAATCGCTTCGATCATGCTCTCGCCCCGGCACATGGACAAAAAGAATTATCATCACCAATACCGAAACGGGCTGGCGCCGTTCTACGCAGTCACCATCTACCGGCTGACCGGAGACCGCAAGTGGCTGGAGGAGATCGCCGGAGATCTGGCCGCGGCGGCCGAATGGACGATCCGCACGATCAACGCCAACCGGGATCCGAACTACGGCGGCCTGCTGCCGCGCCACGCGTACGGCGGAGACATTCACAGGCCCGCCTACAGCCTCTACGCGAACGCCACATGCTGGCGCGGCCTTCACGATACGGCTCTGGCTTTCCGCATTCTGGGCCGGAACGAGTCCGCCGAACTCTACCAGCGGGAAGCGGACCGCTACCGGAAGCGCCTCGGGGAGCTGGCCGACCGTCTGGCGGATCGCCGCAGCAGCCCCGTATTTCTTCCGATGTCGTTCGAGGTCGGCGCCGGCGCCGAATACCGCGAGAAGGAGCCAGCCTATCCGATGCTGGGGATCGACGCGCCCGCCGGCTACACATGGGTGTATCTGGGCAATTACTGGAACTTGTTCGCCCCATGCTTCCTCGAGATGAAGCTGTTCGAGCCGGCCGACCCGCGTTCGAGCTGGGTTCCCGATTACATGGCGGCGCGCGGCGGCATCCTGGCCGGTCTGGTGCGGTTCACGCTGGGGCTGGACCAGATCTACGGCAAAGGCTATTATGAGAGCCTGCTCGAGAGGGGCAACCGCGAGGAGTTTCTGACGTCGCTCTACGGAATTTTCGCTCACGGCATGTCGGAGAAGCTGTGCAGCTTTCCTGAGGTGGCCGGCGTGTGGCCGCTGCGCACCGACAATGCGGCCCTGTGGCGCGAATACCGGCGCAATCTCTGGGACTGGGGCTTCCAGGGATGGCAGAACTCGGAAGGCGAGCCGCTTTCGGCGGGGCCGGGCATGGCGCTTCAGACGCTGCGCATGGCGCTGGTGCGCGAGACGATGGAATCCACGCCGCAGGAGGGTCTGCGTTTGCTCGACGGAGCGCCGCGGCACTGGTTCGAGCCGGGCGCCAAGATTCGCGTCCGCGCGGCCCACACCGTTTTCGGGAAGGTCTCGCTGGAGACCGAGGCGTTTGCCGGCAAGGTCGTGGCGCGCGTCGTCCTTCCCGGCGAGGCGCCCCCGCGCGAAGCCGTCCTGCGCCTCCCGCACCCGGAAGGCAAGCCCTTGCGCGAGGTGATGCTGAACGGCGGGAAGTGGCCGGACTTTTCGGGCGAAGAGATTCGCCTGCCCCGAACGGGGCGCATCGAAGTGACCGCCGTCTACTGAGACCATGATCCTGGACTTCCACTGCCACTTTTCCCGGTCCTTTTTTCGCTATCGGGAATACCGGATGGATTTGGACTCGCTGCTTGCCGAGATGGACCGCCATGGGGTGAGCCGGGCTGTGGTCTGCTCGGCCGGCGAGTTCGCCGCGCTCCGCAACCGGGAGGGCAACGACGAGATCGCCTGGGCCGTCGGCGCCGCTCCGGACCGCTTGATCGGCTTCGCCACCGTCAATCCGTGGCTGCGCGCCGATGGCGTCGGGGAACTGCGGCGGGCTCGCGAGGCCCTGGGACTGGCGGGCCTCGTCCTCCACCCGATGCTGCACGGCTCGGAAGCCAACGATCCGCTGGTGTTTCCGCTCGTCGAGGAGGCGGTGCGGCTCGGCCTGCCGGTCTATGTGACCGGCGGCGCACCCCTGCCGGCGGTGCCGTATAAGATCGCCGATCTGGCCGGCCGCTACCCGGAGGGCCGCTTCATCATGGGGCACGCCGGCTGGGACTTTCATTTCGACGTACTCTATTGCCTCGAGGCTTGTCCGAACCTGTGGGCCGAGACGTCCAAAAACGAGCTTGCCAATCTCGAATCGATCATCCGGGCGCGCGGCGCCGCCCGGCTCTTGTTCGGCTCGGACTATCCGTTCAGCACCTATCAGTCCGAGATCACCAAGGTCCGGCTTACGCCCGGCCTGAAAGAAGGGGACGCGGAGCGCATTCTCGGCGGGAATGCCCTCGAACTGCTGGGAGTGGCGGCATGATCGTCGACAGTCACGTCCACCTGATCACGAGCGTCACCGGCTACTACGCCTACAAGAAAGCGGCCGCAGCCTTCGACTCCCAGATCTGGGACGCCGAACGAATCGTCCGGCTCCTGGACGAAGTCGGCGTCGACCGCTGTTTTCTGCTGACGCTGGCGGGCCTGTACGGCTTCAACGACCGGCGCGCCGCCAACGAGGATATCGCCGCGGCGGTGCGGCGCTTTCCCGACCGGTTCGTCGGCTTCTGCACCAACTGGCCGAACGAGGACCCGGAGGGCGCCGCTGAGGAACTGGTCCGCTGTCTGGATCTGGGCCTCCGCGGAGTGAAATATCATCCGTGGTTGCAGTCATTCCCTGCCAACAGCGCGCACCTGTATCCGACGCTCGAGATCACCTCCAAGTACCGGCTGCCGGTCTTGTTTCACACCGGCACGCCGCCCTACTCGCAGCCGTTTCAGGTGATGGAGCAGGCGCGGCGCTTTCCGCAGACGCCCTTCATCATCGGCCATTTCGGCAAATTGCTCTTCCTCGACGCGGTGCGTTCGGCCGAGCAGTGCCCGAACGTCTACCTGGAGACGTCGGGGATGCCGATGCACACGAAGATCCGCGA
>JBBIMZ010000056.1:0-1387 GCA_037444135.1 Solibacteraceae bacterium | reverse complement strand
GAATTCGCCCTCGAGCGCATTCCCGCCGAGCGGATCCTGTTCGGAACCGATTTGCCCGTCGGCGGCGCTCCGGCGGGTCGATGGAATCTCGCCAAGCTCGAATCCGCGGCGCTTTCGGTCGCCCAGCGCCGGCTGATATTGGGTGAGAATGCGATGCGCCTCGTGAGTGAAGTGCGGCGATGAAGATTGCGGCCGTCGAAGCCTTTCCGGTGAGCGTGCCCGTGCGACCGGAGCTGGCCATCGTCAGTGCGGCGGGCGCCCACCGGGTTTCCCGGTACGTGATCGTGGTTTTGCGCACCGACGAGGGGCTGTCCGGCTTCGGGGAGGCAGACGTGGTCCCGGTCTGGAGCGGGGAGTCGCAAAGCGGGGCGCTAGCCGCCGTCCGCGAGATTCTGGCGCCGGCGATCCTCGGCGCGGATCCGCTCGCGATTTCGGCCTTGACGGAGGCGATGGACCGGGCGCTGGTCGGAAATCCGTTCACAAAAGCGGCGATCGAGATGGCGGCGCTGGATCTGGCCTGCCAGATCCTCAACGCGCCGGTTCATGTTCTGCTGGGAGGCGCCCGGCGCGCGCCGCGGATCCCGCTGAAGTTCTCCATCGGCGCCTTCGCTCCCGCCGAGGCGGCGCGAGTCGCCGGGACTGCTCTCGCGCTGGGGCTCCGGGCCGTCAAGGTGAAGGTGGGCACTGACCTGGCCGAAGATCTGGCGCGCGTCGAGGCGGTGCGTCAAGCCGCGGGACCGCAGGTGAGGGTCGGCGTCGACGCCAACGGAGGCTGGACGGAGAGCCAGGCCCTGGCGGCGTTGCCTCACCTGGAGCGTCTCGGCGTGAACGTGCTCGAACAGCCCCTCCGGCGGGGCGACTTCCGCGGCTGCGCCCGGCTGCGCGGGCGCACTTGGATTCCCATCCTGCTCGACGAATCGATCTTCACGCCGCAGGAGGCGCTTGAGGCCGTCCGCGCCGACGCCTGTGACTTGATCAGCATCTACCCGGGCAAGAACGGCGGCATCCGGCGATCGCTCGAGATCGCCCAGATGGCGGCGGCGGCCGGCCTCGAGTGCGTGATCGGCTCGGCCGCGATGCTCCAGTTAGCCGTGGCGGTTCCGAACCTGGCGAGCCGGGTCGACCACGACATCATCGGTCCGCTGTATTACAGTGAGCGCATCGGAACCCCGCCCATCGCCTTCGAGAACGGTTGCGCCGTCGTCCCCACAGGACCCGGTTTGGGGGCCAAGCTCATCGGCCTTCGTCCATGAACAGGAACGTCACGCCGTAAGGCTCGAGCGCCAGCTTCAGCTCCCCGTTGCCGGGCCCGAACTCAAAGGAATCTTCGGGCCGCAGCCGGACATTCTCGTCATCGCTGGGTGCGGTGGCGTCGAGCGTCAGGCGT
>JBBIMZ010000055.1:0-12106 GCA_037444135.1 Solibacteraceae bacterium | reverse complement strand
TGGAGCTGGAGGAAAGCGAACTCCAGGCTTTGGCGGAGCCCTACGAACCCCACCCGGTCCTGGGTCACTCCTGAAGTTTGATCCCTCCGGCGTCGCTTTTTGAGGGGCGAAGTAACTTGTCGGAAGCGCCTCAGCGGCCCTTTTTTTCCGAAAGCTCGCTCAGCATCTCCTGAAAGCGCCGCTTCTGCCGCTCGTCGAGCACCTGAAGGATGCGCCGCTTGCCGTCGGCTCGGACCTCCTCCATCTGGACCTGGAGCGAGTGCATGTACTTGACGAAGTCGTCCAGAATCAAGGCGATCTCCTCGGATTGTTTTTCCGAAAGATCGAGTTCGCGCTGCAGCCGTTGCAGCGAGATCTCCTTGCCTGCCTCGCTCCAATACGGCGCCTGGGAATGGACTCTCGGGTGGACGCCGTAGCGCATGGCCAGCGCCCCGGCCAGCGAGCCGCACAAGAACACGAGCAGGAGCGTGAGAAGGATGCGCGGGTTGGTCCAGGTCGGGTGCGGTGGCGCCGGCATGTCGCGTTCCGCCTCAGTACTGGTAGGTGGCCAGGTTCACAAGGACGACGTCACGGTCCTGGGTCGGGTCGCTCCCGAGCGGCGGACCAATGGGATCCTCGACCAGAATCACCTCGGCGGAAGAGGGAGCGATGACGGGCTCGGTGTCCACCGACAGCGCCAGCGTGCCGAGCAGCACGAGCAACACCAGCGAGGCGTATGCCAGTCGCCGCGCGAAGACCGGCTCGAGCAGAATGCTCCAGACCGAAGCCCGGCGTTGGGTTTCGATCCGGTCCATCACCCGGGCGTAGAAGCCGGGAGCCGGATCGACCACCCCGTCCGGACGGAGCACCCGCAGAAGAGCCGCCTGGCGCCTCATCGCCTCGACTTCGCGCTTGCAATGGCCGCATTCGGCCAAGTGCGACTCAAACCGGAGGACGCCGCCGGCATCCTCGCTTCCGCCCAAGTATTGCTCCAGGCGTTCCCTGATGGGCTGATGCATCGTTTCTTCCCTCAACGCAAACTCCCGATTGGCGTCGCGGATCTGGCGCCCGCTTGCCGAATCGTTCTTTCAGCGACCACCAAAGCTGTTACGATCCTATTCCCTCTCCGGAGCGGCGCATCAGGCGCTGCGCCGCCCGCAACAACTTTTGCCGAGCCCGGAACAGCTTCACCTTTATTGTATTCTGGTTCAGCCCGGTCATCCGGGCCAGTTCCTCCACCGAATGCCCTTCGACCTCTTTGAGCAGCATCAGCGCCCGCTCCTCCTCGCTCAC
Organism: Solibacteraceae bacterium; assembly: GCA_037444135.1. GTDB lineage: Bacteria > Acidobacteriota > Terriglobia > Bryobacterales > Bryobacteraceae > CALKXJ01. Next base: position 10,834 of record JBBIMZ010000055.1, on the reverse strand, counting down.
CTTTCCCAGCAGCTTCATCACCAGGTCGCGCTGCGCCAGGATGGTGTCCACCGCCCGCGCCTGTTCGCCCGGCTGCTCCGTGTTGAGCATCCGAATCGAGTCTTCTTCGCTGAAGTCGCTTTCGTAGACGAGCTTCCGCACCCGCTTCTTGCGCAGGTAATCGTAGCATTCGTTGACCGTGATCTTGTAGATCCAGGTCAGCAGGCTGCTGCGGAAGTCGAAGCTGCCGATCGAAAAATAGATCTTGGCGAAGACCTGCTGGGCGATGTCTTCGGCGTCGTTGCGGTTCCTGAGAATGCCGTAAATGATTGAAAATACTTTAGATTGGTAGCGCTCGACGATCTCGCGGAAAGCGAGTTGGTCTCCCGCCTGCACCCTCTGGACGAGGGCTGCCTCCTCATCCCTGCCGTTTGCGTTCACTCTGCGTCTGGTTCGAATCCGCTCTCCGGCAGCGGGGAAGGGCAGCGCCGTCGTCACGCTACTCATACACCCGTTGCGACGTAAGCCAGATCCATCGGGTTTCAAGCAACTTGCGGGCCCTTCCGGCGCCGCCGCAAGCTTGACGGCCGCCGGCGGTCGCCGAACCTGCCCCAAAATAGCAGATTCCTGCGACCTGGGGCGGGCCGCATGAATCCTTTTGTTCGAGGGCAGTCGCTCGAACTTGTACAATACTGGAGAAGGGAAGCGACGAGGAGGTCAAGCAAATCAATGCTGCAAATGACACCGAGGGCCGTGGAGAAGGTGAAGGAGATCCTCGAGATGCAGGATCCCAGGCCGGCCGGCTTGAGGATTGCCGTGGTCGGGGGTGGGTGTTCGGGATTCCAGTACTCGATGGCCTTTGAGAACCAGCCCCAGCTCCTCGACAAGACCTACAACTATGACGGCCTGAAAGTCTTCATCGATCAGGCGAGCATGCTTTACCTGGACGGCGCCGAGGTCGACTACGTCGAAACGCTGGAGGGGGCGGGCTTCAAATTCACCAACCCGAACGTTCGCAACACCTGCGGCTGCGGCCAGTCCTTTAACGCCTACTGACGCCGCCGGGGCCCGCCGGAGCGCCGGCTACAGACTCGACAAGTGCACCCTGAGTGCGGTACACGGGTACGGAGGGGAGCAATGGACCAGCAGCGCAGAGATTGCCTTCGCAGGGCCGGCGCGGCGGCGGGTCTGGTTTGGGCGTGCGATCCGGAGGCCGAGGCTCAGGCGGCCCAGGCGCCGCCGGTCTCCGGCTCGCTGCTCACGCCCGGTTCCAACGCGGCGATGCCGAGGCTTCAGCTCGGCAAGTTCTCCGTTTCCCGCCTGATCATCGGCGGCAATCCGTTCCACGGCTATTCCCACTTCAACCGAATTCTGAGCAATCACATGACCGAGTGGGCCGACCGGGAGCGTGTCTGCCAGATCCTGGCGCATTGCGAGCGCCAGGGAATCAACACGTGGCAGTTCTCGCACCACGAGCGCGGCATGGGCGACCTGAAGCGCCACCGGGAGCTGGGCGGCACCATTCAGTGGATCCTGCTCAGCCACCGGGAGATCGAAGAGGATCCGGCGCTCGTGCGCCAGGTCGCCAAGCTCGGTCCCATCGGCATCGTGCATCACGGCGGCTCGGCCGAACGCAAGCGGCGCGCCGGGCAGACCGCCAGGATCCGCGAGTTCCTCAAGTGGGTCCGCGACAGCGGCGTCCTGGTCGGACTGTCGACGCACGACCCGACCTTCCTCGAGCAGGCCGAGGAGGAAAACTGGGATGTCGACTTTTACATGACGGCGCTGTACTATTTGACGCGCTCGCCGGAGGAATTCCGGAAGCTGCTCGGGACGCGGCCGATCGGCGAAGTCTACCTGCCTGAGGATCCGCCGCGCATGTGCGCCGCCATCCGCAAGACCCCGAAGACCTGCCTCGTCTACAAGGTTCTTGCCGCCGGCCGCCTGATCGATTCACCGAAGCAGATCGACGAAGCCTTCGAGTTCGTCTTCCGCAACGTCAAGCCGAACGACGGCATGATCGTCGGCATGTATCCGCGCTTTTCCGATCAGGTGACCGAGAATTGCGAGCGCGTACGGCGCATCTGCGCCGCGCTGCAATCCGGGTGAAGGGCAAGGCGCTGCGGCCTCACTTGCCGTCGCCGGGCCTCCGGCCGCCGCTGAAGGAATCGGGCCGCGGCGTGTCCGAGGGCCAGTAGTCGCTCGAGGCCGGATGCCAGCGCTTGCCGCACAGGCCCGAGATCACACTCCACTCGGCGGCGCCCAGATCCGGGTCGGGGTGGTAGAGAAATCGCCTCAGCCCCGCCCGTTGGGAGGCGATCAAGATGCGCTCCAGGTCGCGCGCCGGCATCGGATCGCCGGCGTGGGGTTTCCTGCCGGTAGATACCCACGCAATGACCTTTCTGTCATCCCCGACCGCCTCGAGCGCCCGCCGCGTTTCCTGGTAGACGATCGTGTCGAAGAATTCGTCCGGAAAGCCCCTATCCATGTCGGCCAGCGAACGCACGCCCGGCAGCTCGATGCCGAACCAGGCTTTGACGACGGCGAAGCAGTCCTGCTCGGTGAGGCACGGGTTCCAAGCGGCGATCGTCTCCACCCAGCGCGCGATCGTTCCGTACATTCCGTCGAAGCCCCGGTGCCAAAAGTAGTGCTTGGGGAAGACGTAGTCAAAATAAGGGTGCATCCGGTGGTAGTCCTGGGTGGTCAGCGCAGAAAAGACGGGTGCGCGCGGGATTGTCGCCAGCTTCACTTTGCGGTTCATGCCGTCGATCTGGCGCCGGACGGCGGCGAAGTAGCCCATCGAGTACTCCTGGCGCGAACGCAACCAGTAGAGCGCGTCTTCGTTGAGATCGAATAAGGCCAGCGCCGCCACCAGTCCTGCAGGTGAGTGGTAGCGGACCATGGCCGGCGTGAAGGAATGGAAGCGTCGCTGCAAGTGCGCGATGCCGCGCTCCATGCGTTCGAGATCCATCCCGAGGGCGGCGTAGCGGCTCCGCTCCCACTGGCGCAGCTCGAACAGTTCGCCGCCGTGATGGAAGGCCAGCTCGTAGTGGTGCTCGCCGGCGCCGTCGATGATCACTCCCTGGGCCTGGGGGTAGGCGTTCATTGCGTCCTGTACGCCGGCTGCGTAACCGACAGTGCCGTAAGGGTCCTTCTCCACCGGGCGGGAACCTCCACTGCGGGGCGTGCCGAACAGGAGCACCTCCCAGCCGCGCCGCGCCGCGTCATCGAGCAGGGCGTGGAGGCGCTTTTCCTTGTCCGGGTCGCGCGGGGAGGCTGCGGGAGGGGCGACGCCGTAAGCGCGGTAGACGCGCTCGTCTGCGGGGAAAGTCGGAATCGTAGAGCCGTCCGCCTGAACAAAGCGCAGGTAGCCGACGGCGATTCCGCGGACGCCGCCCTCTTCCCAAGCATCGAAGATGCGCTCGAAGTCGGAGAGCCAGACCTCGAGCGGGCTGTGGACGAAGATCCAGGGAACCAGCGGCGGAAGCGGGCGCTCGGGCTGAGCCGCGGGCGCCGCCACAGCCGCCGGCGCCGCCGAAAGGAACCGGCGTCTGGACCAGGCGTACCCAGGCGCAACCCGTATCAGTGCCATGACTGCCATTATGGTGCGTCCGGAAGGCCGAGGTGGCGGCCCGGGAAGCGCCGTATAGGATAATGAAATTTCGTGGAACAGGCGCGGGCATGGATCCGGAGCGCTTCGAACGTCGTGGCGCTGACGGGGGCGGGCATCTCCGCCGAGAGCGGCATCCCGACCTTTCGGGGCGCCGGCGGTCTGTGGAGGAGCTTCCGGCCCGAGCAGCTGGCGACCCCGGAGGCTTTTGCCCGGGATCCCGGCCTCGTCTGGGAGTGGTATCTGTGGCGCCGCGGCTTGATCGCGCGGGCGCAGCCCAACGCCGGCCACTACGCGCTGGTGGGACTCGAAGAGCGCGTACCGCGATTTACCCTGGTCACCCAGAACGTGGACGGCCTGCATGAGCGCGCCGGCAGCCGCAATGTGTTGAAGGTTCACGGAGACATTTGGGAAGTTCGCTGTACGGCGTGCGGCCGGCAAGGCCGCGACGAGCGGCTCGCGTTCGACCCGTTGCCGCCCCGGTGCGCCTGCGGGGGGCTGCTTCGGCCGGCGGTGGTCTGGTTCGGCGAAATGCTTCCGGCGGCGGTCTGGCAGGCTGCCGAACGAGCCGCCGCCGCTGCCGAGGTTTTGCTCGTCGTCGGCACCTCAGCGGTCGTTCACCCGGCGGCGAGCCTCATTCCGCTGGCGAAGTCGGCCGGCGCCAAAGTGATCGAAGTGAATCTTGAAGAGACGCCGTACTCGGCCTCGCTCGACTGTTCGCTGCGCGGCAAGGCCGGCGACATTCTTCCGGACCTGATCGAATGAGAATCTGCTATCTGGACGCGTTTTCGGGAATCAGCGGCGATATGGCCGTAGGCGCGCTGCTCGACGCCGGCGCCGATGCGGGCGCGCTGGTTGGAGCGCTCCGTTCGCTGGCCACCGGCGCCGAGTACCGTATCGAAAAGACCAGGCGCGGCGGCATCGCCGCCACCAAATTCCGCGTCCAGACCACCGAGCCACAGCGCCACCGGCACCTTCCTCAGATCTTGCGCCTGATCGAGACGGCGGCGCTGCCGGAGGGCGTCCGGCGGGCGGCGGCGGCGGTGTTCGAGCGTCTGGGCGCCGTGGAGGCGGCCGTCCACGGCGTGCCCATCGAGAAGGTGCACTTTCACGAAGTCGGCGCGGCGGATTCGATCGCCGATATCGTCGGCGCGTGCGTGGGCCTCGATCTGCTCGGCGTCCGCGAAGTGTACTGCTCGGCGGTGAACGTCGGCGGAGGCACGGTGGAGACGGAGCATGGAACCCTGCCAGTGCCGGCCCCCGCCACCGCCGCCCTGCTCAAAGGCAAACCGGTCTATTCCCGCGGACCGCAAAAAGAGCTGACGACGCCGACCGGGGCGGCTATCGCCGCCGCCTTGGCGCGCGACTTCGGCCCGCTGCCTCCTATGAGAGTGGCCGCGATCGGCTACGGGGCCGGCGAGCAGGATTTCCCCGAGCAGGCCAACGTCCTGCGCGTCCTCGTCGGCGAAACCACCGGCGCCGCCGAGGCCGCCGCGGTGGACATCCTCGAAGCCAATCTCGACGATGCGACTCCGGAACTGCTGGGTTTCGCCATGGAGCGCCTGCTCGAAGCTGGCGCTCTGGACGTGTCCTTTTCCCCGCTGGTGATGAAGAAGAACCGTCCCGGCGTGCTGCTGCGCGTGATCGCCCGGCCCGAGGACCGCGAGGCGCTGGCCGGGCTGATTCTGCGCGAAACGACCAGCTTCGGCGTGCGTTTTCTTGCGGCCGAGCGGCGCCTGGCCGCCCGGCGGTTCGTCGAAGTCGACACCGCCTACGGCCGGGTCCGGGTCAAGGTCTCCGACACGGGGCAGTTCGCTCCCGAGTACGAAGACTGCCGGAAGCTGGCGATCGAAACGGGGGCGCCGCTGCAGCGCATCGTGACCGAAGCGACGTGCGCTTACTTGAAAAACGCGCCATGAAATACTATCTGACCACTCCGATTTACTATGTCAACGCGGCGCCGCATATCGGCCACGCGTACACGACGATCGTCGCCGATCTGATCAAGCGGTTCAAGACGATGCAAGGCTTCCGGGCGGTTCTGGCGACGGGCAGCGACGAGCACGGCGTCAATGTGGAGCGGGCCGCGGCGCGCGCCGGCAAGGCGCCGGCCGAGTTCGCCGCGGTGATCGCGCGCGAGTTCCAGCAGCAGTGGCGCACGCTGGGCCTCGCCGTCGACCGCTTCATGCGCACCTCCGATCCGCGGCATCACCGCAAGGTCGCCGAGCTGTTTGAAGCCTGCCGGCGCAACGGTTACGTCTACAAAGGCAATTACACGGGCCAGTACTGCATCCACGACAACCTCTACGTGGGCGAGGCCAAACCGGGCGATCCCTGCCCCGAATGCGGCCGTCCCACCGAAACCGTGACCGAGGAGAATTTCTTCTTTAAGCTCTCGGCCTTCGAGGAGCGCTTGCTGGAGCTTTACGAGCGCTGGCCGGATTTCATCCTGCCCGAGACGCGGCGCAACGAGGTCATTTCCTTCGTGCGGCAGGGCCTCAGCGACCTGTCGATCACGCGCACCAACATCAAGTGGGGCATCCCGGTTCCCGGCGAAGAAAAGCACGTCTTCTACGTCTGGTTCGACGCGCTGACAACCTATGTCAGCGCCGTGGACGGCGAGGACCTCTGGCCGGCGGATTTGCACCTGATCGGCAAAGAGATCGTCCGCTTCCACGCGGTCTACTGGCCGGCCTTCCTGATGGCCGCCGGCTGGCCCCTGCCCAGGCGCATCTTCGCGCACGGCTGGCTGCTGTTTCAGGAAGACAAGATGAGCAAGTCCAAGGGCAACATCGTCCGGGCCACGCCGATCCAGCAGGTGATGGGCATCGACGCGCTGCGCTACTTTCTGTTGCGCGAGATCGTCTTCGGCCAGGACGGCAATTTCAGCTATGACGCGCTGGTGGGCCGTTACAACTCGGACCTGGCCAACGGGCTCGGCAACCTCACGAGCCGCACGCTCAGCATGATCCACCAGTACCGGGGCGGCGTCGTTCCCGCGCCGGCCGCCGGCGTTCGCCCGGAGATCGCCGAGGCGGCGACGCAGGCCATTCGCAACACCATCGCCAGCTTCGAGGCGTTCGAGTTCTCGCGGGGCCTGGAGGCGGTCTGGGCGCTGCTGTCGATGATCGACCGCTTCATCGTCGAAGAAGCGCCCTGGAGGCTGGCCCGGAGCCCGGAAGCGGGCGACGCAGCCCGACTGGATTCGGCTCTTTACACGGCGGCGGAGGCCCTGCGCATCGCTACCGTACTGCTGGCGCCGGTGATCCCCCAGTCGGCGGCCCGCATCTGGAAGCAGCTCGCCATGGCCGAGCCGCTCGAACAGGTGCGCCTGGAGTCGCTCGCCTGGGGCCAGTTGCGACCCGGGCAGGCCGTCCGGCAGCCGGAAGCGGTCTTTCCGCGCCTCGACGCGCGCCAGGCCATCGAACGGATGCGCGCGCTCGAAGCTGAAGAGACGGCGCGCCAGGCGGCGCTGTTCGCCCCCAGAGCGCCGGAACCGGCGCCGGCGGCTCCGCGCATCGGCATCGAAGAGTTCGCACGGGTGGACATGCGCGTCGGCGAGGTTCGCTTCGCCGAGCGCGTCCCGGGGGCTGACAAGCTCCTGCACCTCAAAGTCGACATCGGCGAAGCCGAGCCCCGCACGATTGTCGCCGGCATCGCCGAGGCCTACAGTCCGGAAAGCCTCATCGGCCGCAAAGTGGTGATCGTCGCCAACTTGCAGCCGCGCAAGCTGCGCGGCATCGAATCGAACGGGATGATCGTCGCCGCCACGCCCGAAGGCGGCAAGCCCGTCCTGGCGGGGTTTTTGGAGGATGTGCCCGTCGGCGCCCGTCTCTCATGAGCCTGACGGATTCGCACTGCCACCTGGACGATCCTCGCTTCGACGCCGATCGGGAAGCCGTCCTCGAGCGCGCGCTCCAAGCCGGCGTCACGCGCCTCCTTGCGATCGGCACCGGCGACGGCCCGCCGGATCTGGAGGCGGGCGTGCGGCTGGCCGAGCGCTATCCCTTCGTGCTGGCGAGCGCCGGCGTCCATCCCCACGACGCGGCCAAGGTCCTGCCGGCGACCTTTGATCAGCTTGCAGCGCTGGCGCGGCATCCCAAAGTGGCGGCCATCGGCGAGATCGGCCTCGACTACCACTACAATTTCGCGCCGCCCGAACGCCAGCGCGAGGTCTTCGCGGAGCAGTTGCGCCTGGCCGCCGCGGCCGGCAAGCCGGTGATCATTCACACGCGGGAAGCCTGGGACGATACGATGGCGCTGCTTGAAAGGTACGTTCGGCCCGGCGGTCCCGGGGGCATTTTCCACTGCTTCTCCGGAGGCGCCGAACAGGCCCGTCAGGCGCTGGGCCTGGGTTTTCATCTGAGCTTCGCCGGCGTCGTAACCTTTCCGAAGGCCGAAGGCGTGCGCGAAGCGGCCCGGCTGACGCCGCTCGACCGGCTCCTGATCGAAACCGACGCCCCGTATCTGGCGCCCGTGCCGCACCGGGGCCGGCGAAACGAGCCGGCCTTTCTGCTGGAGACGGCGCGCCGCCTCGCCGCGCTGCGCGGCGAACCCTTGGAGCTGCTGGTGCAGGCGACCACGCGGAACTTCGAACGCCTCTGTTTGCCAGCGCCGGATGCGAGCCAGTAAACTGGAACCAATCTCATGGGACCCCAACGCCTCGGGCGCTCGATGACCGCCCGGGAGATCTTCGAGCTCGTCCACGACGACCTGCAAAAGGTCGAGCGCGAGATCGCCCGCGAATCCACCGCCTCGGTGGCGGCCGTCACCAACATCGGCCGCTACCTGCAATCGAGCGGCGGCAAGCGCCTCCGCCCGATGCTCCTGTTGCTGACCGCCAAGCTCATGGGTAAGACCGACGATCTGGCCGTGCGCCTGGCCGCCATCGTCGAGATGATCCACACCGCCACGCTCGTCCATGACGACGTCATCGACGTCGCCGAGACGCGGCGCGGCAAGCCCTCCACCAACATCATCTGGGGGAACCACACGTGCGTGCTCGCCGGCGACTGGCTTTACATGCAGGCCTTTCAGGTCGCCCTGCGCCTGCGGAGCTTCCAGTTCCTCGACATCCTCATCGCGCTGACGCAGCTGATGGTCGAGGGCGAGCTGATCCAGCTCGAGCGCATCGGCCGGATCGACATCACGCAGGCCGAGTACGAAGAGCTGGTGGACCGCAAGACGGCCAGCCTGTTTTCGGCTTGCGCGCGCCTGGGGGCGCTGGCCGGAGGGGCCGACGAGACCGCCGAATCGCGCCTGGCCGAATACGGCTGGCATCTCGGCATGGCTTTCCAGCTGGTGGACGACGTGCTCGATTTCACCTCGCGCGAGGCCGTGCTCGGCAAGCCCGTCGGCAACGACCTGCGGGAGGGCAAGGTCACGCTGCCGCTGATTTACGCTCTGGAGGAGGCCACGCCCGACGAGCGCCGGCTGGTCGAGACCGTCCTGCGCGACAACAGCTATGAGCGTGTCCCCTTCCGCAAGGTGCTCGACATCGTGCAGGACCATAACGGCATCGAGCGCGCGCTGCGGCGCGCGCAGAGTTTCACCGACCAGGCGCGGACCCTCATCGGCTCATTCCCCGAATCGCCGGCACAACGGGCCTTGGCCGCCGTCATCGAGCTGGTCATCGACCGGGACCACTGAGCCTGCCGACGCTCATCCCCTGAAAGCTTGAGATACTAGGCAGGTAGCCATGGCGCCCCGAGTCCTGTTGCCTGCCGCCGTCGTTCTGGCTTTGGTTGCCGCCCCCGGCTGCCGCAAAGCGCCCCCGATCCCGCGCGGGGAACATCCGCGGCCGGACTTCCAGCGCGCCGAATGGTTGAACCTCAACGGCGAGTGGGAATTCCGCTTCGACCCGCTCAACGTCGGCCTCGACCAGAACTGGCAGCGCCCGGGCGTCCCGTTCGACCGCAAGATCGTCGTGCCGTACTGCTGGGAAAGCAAGTTGTCCGGCATCGAGGACATGAGCGGCAACCAGATCGGCTGGTACCGGCGCAAGGTCACGGCGCCGCGCGATTGGTCCGGCCGGCGCGTCTGGCTGCGCTTCGACGCCGTCGACTGGGAGGCGCAGGTGTGGCTCGACGGCAAGTTCGTCGGCAAACACGAAGGCGGCTATACGCCCTTCGCCTTCGACGTCACCAACCACCTGCCGCCGGGCGGCTCTGCCGTGCTCGTCGTGCGCGCCTTCGACCCCACGGACCGCGAACTGCCGACCGGCAAACAGGTCGCATCCTGGTATACCTTCACGAGCGGCATCTGGCAAACCGTCTGGCTCGAGGCGCGTCCGGCGGCTTACCTGGACGACGTGCGCCTCGTCCCGCGCAATCAGGACGGCGCCTGGTCGCTCGAAGTCACGGCTTTGCTGCGCGGCCCGGACACGCGCGCCCGCGTGCGCCTGTCCTCGCCCGATCCCTCCGTCCGAGGCGTCGAGGGCGAGGCCGAGATCCGCGACGGCCGGGGCGAATTCTCGGCCACTTTGGCCGTCGACTCGCCGAAGCTCTGGTCACCCGAAACGCCGCACCTCTATGACCTGACGATCGAGGTGCAGGCGGCCGGCTTGCCGCCTGACGCCGTCAAGACCTACTTCGGGCTGCGCACCATCGGCCGCGGCCGCTGGGACGATCTCGGGCACGAATCCGTGCTGCTCAACGGCAAGCCGGTCTATCTTCGCGGGGCGCTCGACCAGTCGTTCAACCCCGACGGCATCTACACGGCGCCGAGCGACGAGTTCCTGCGCCGCGACATCGAAATCGCCAAACAGCACGGGCTGAACTGCCTCCGCATCCACATCAAGCCGGACGAGCCGCGCCGCCTCTACTGGGCCGACAAACTCGGCATCCTGCTGATGCAGGACATGCCCAACACCTGGGAGCACAGCGAGCCGGCGCGCCACGCCTGGCAGGCCACGATGCGCGCGCCGAACGCGCGCGCCCGCAACCATCCCTCGATTTTCGCCTGGGTGCTGTTCAACGAAACCTGGGGCATCGGCGGCAACGACTACAAGCAGCGGCCCGACATCCAGCAGTGGGTCAAGTCGATGTTCGCCGCGGCCAAACAGATCGATCCTACGCGCCTGGTCGAGGACAATTCGGCCAACCGTTACGACCACGTCGTCACCGATCTGAACTCGTGGCACTTCTACATCGACGACTATGAGAAGGCACGGGCGCACATCGAAGAGGTGGTCAAGAACACCTATCCGGGCTCGCCGTTCAATTACGCGCCGGGTCACCGCCAGGA
>JBBIMZ010000054.1:0-12147 GCA_037444135.1 Solibacteraceae bacterium | reverse complement strand
GTCGCCAGCGGCGGCGGCTCCGGGATGGGAACGCTCGAGGCGCCGAGGGCGAAGCCGACGCAACCTTCGATGCTGAAGAAAAAGAAATCGATGCGCCCGCAAATCTCCCCTTCGATGCGCGAGATTTTGTTGCCGAGCGCGTCCTCGCCGACATCGACACGGAGTTCGGCCCAAGCGCTGATGTCGATGATGAACAGGTGGAGCGAACCCCGAACGTAGAGGATGCCGGCCAGGCGGAACGGGCTGAAGCCGACGAGAGCGTCAAAGCCGGCGGCCAGCTCGGCGTACAGGCCGACGCTCTTGGAGCCCCAGACGAACGAGACGTGCAGTCCGGTGGCGATCGAAAAACCGGTCACGGCGGGCAGCTTGGGGATGCCCGAGATGCCGTTGCCGGAGATCATCAGATAGCCGGTGCCTTCGAAGACCTCGAGGATCTTGGCGTGCACCGGATCCTGGTAGCGGCCGAGGAACAGGTGCCAGTCCTTGACGTCGTTGAAGTTGAAGAAGGCCTCGACGGGGATGCGGATCTGAAGCAGCGGATCGACCTTGAAGTCGATGAACAGGCCGATGGTGAGCGTGCCGCGGCCCATGTCCAGGTCGATCACGGCCAGGATGAGACCCTCGCCCGTGCCCTTGAGCTGGGGCATCACCATCAGCACGTTGGCCTTCATCATCATCAACAGGCGCGGCCCGGGCAGCTCGAGCAGAATGACGCCTTTGAGGTTGAAGATGATGCTGGAGCCCATCGTGCCGAGGACGGCGCCGACGCCGAAGGCCCAGGTGTTCACGCGGGGCTTCCAGAACTCGAGCCGCGTCGGCTCACCTCCGGTGGCTTTCAGCCAGGCGAGCGCGGGCGCCATGTTCGAGGCCGGGATCGAGTCCTCGTTGCGCGCATAGTTCATGGCGAACAGGCCGAGGAACCCGTAGATGCCGAGGCCCGAGTTGCCGAGCTGAATGGGTACCGGGAACTCGACCTCGAGCGTGACGATGACGCCGGTGGCCGGACCGCCCTGGGCCGGCGGAATATTGGCGACGCCGACGCCGGCGGCGACGCGCACCTGAACGGGAACGATGGTGAGATCCAGTTGGCCTTTGATCTCGATCTCGTTGAGCTCCAGGTAGCCGCGGCCGCGCAGGGCGCCAGGGACGTCGACGCCGGCGGCGAAGGCGGTGAGCTCGGGCGGCCCGACCGGATCGAGCGGCATGCGGACCCGGGCCCGCTCGATCGAGATGACGCCGAGGTCGATGGCGAAGCCGAGATCGATCTCGAACAGCAGCGGATTGTTGCGGGCGATGCGCGCGCCCAGAATTTGCAGGATCTGGCCCAGCGGTTCGGCCACGCGGATGGCCCCCGGGCGCGAGACGTCGATCGTGTAGCCCTTCGAAGCGTCGAAGACGGGACGGAACTGAAAGGCCGGCTGGCCCGGCTCATAGCCGACGCGGATGCCGACGGCTTTGTAGCGGACCGCGAGCGGCGCCTGGCGCGAGATTTCGATCAGCGTCAGGCCGCCGATGCGCAGGTCCAGCGACAAGGCGGTTTCTAGGTCCAGCAGGAGGGTCAGCTCCGGCCCGGTAGGCCGCACCCGTACGGCGATTTCGCCGCCGTACCAGATGACGCGTTCGATGTTCACCCAGCCCAGGCCGGCGATCGCCGCCGGAATGGCCAGCATCGCGCCGGTGACGGCCAGTTCGGTGAGCGCGCCCTCGTTGGCCACGGCGCCGGCGGCGGCCGAAAGCAGCGGCATGAAGACGATCGTGGTGCCGAAGAAGTTGCGCGCAAAGCCGGGGTCGGGCGTCACCGGCTGGCCGGGCAGCGTGCCCCAGAGGTAGAGGCCGTCGATGTCGGCCGGGTCGGCGCCGAAAGAGCCGATGACGGAGACCGTGTCCGTGGCGTCGTCGATCTGGACGACGACGCGGATGTCGATCAGCCCGTCGCCCGTGTTGGCGGCGCCGAGCGGCTGGCCGGGCGCCAACTGGGGGTTGCCGCCGAGGTTCCCGGCGAGCCGGTTCTCCGCCGCCGTCTGGATGTCGAACTTGCCGAAGAGCTCGCATGCCACGAAGGTATTCCGGACAATCCGCACTTTGCAGCCCAGCATGCGGAACCAAGACGGAGGCGAGGGCGGCGCGGGCGGGGGATCTTCCACCTTGACGGGCGGCGGAACAGGCGGAGTCTCGACGGCCTTGCGCCGCACGACACCGTTGGTGATGGTTCCCGGCGTGCTCGCCGGGCTCCAGCCGGCCTCGGCCTTCCACCAGATGCGCCGCGTCGAGACGTCGGGGAAACCCTGATTGGTCCAGTTGGACATCTCGGGAGCGTGCGTGAGGACAAAGTTCTTGGACTGAAGGGCGGGTTCCTCTTCGAGCCGTTCGATGATCGCGCGCAGGCCGAGCGCCCGGCGCCGGGCCAGATCGGTGTTGTAAATGCGTTTCTGCTCCGATGCGTCACCCTCGAAGCTGGCGTAGCCTTTGATGTCGATGGCCGTGCCCGCCGGAAGGTTCTGGAGCACGGGGCGCAGGGCGGAGAAGACGTCGGTGCCGCCCATCCAGGGCGAAGTGAGGCCCTCGTCGGGCGCCGGCGCCGTATGCGTGTTGTCGGGATCGAGCGCGTAGTTCCGGGTTTGTGTCTCAGTGCCCGGGTCGGGGCGGTCGAACCGGTAATAACTCGTGAAACTGGAAACGCCGGCAAGGCCGGGCAACTCCGCGCGCACGGAGACCTGCCGGCCGGGCGCGACGCTGACGGTGACGGTCGCCTGGGTGCCCATCGGGTTGCCGTCGACGGTCCACTGCGTCTGGGCTGCCCGCGACGGGTCCACGTCGAGGGCGATCGTGGCCGTGGCCGGCGTTTCACTCACCAGCCGGAGGCGGGGCGCCAGCACCGGAGCGCCGCCTTGCGTGATGCTCGTCGTCTCGACTTCGACGGGGGGCGTGGGAGGCTGGGCGCCCGTGCCGGGCGGAGGAAGCGCCGGCGCGGGACGGCGGCTCGCCTGGATGGTGAGCGAGGCGGATTTCTGCGGCGCGCTGGTATCGGCGGCATGGATCTCGATGAGGCGCGTCGTCTGGACGCTCAAATCGACGTCGAACTCGCGGCCGGCCTGCGGCGCGCCGCCGTCGAGGGAAACGGTGACATTGAACGGCGTGCGTCCGCCTTCGACATCGACGACCATGCGCGTCAGCGCCGGAAGCTGCGCCGTGGCGGTCGTTTCGCTGTCGCGCGTGACCGAGTAGCCGCGTCCCTGAGCGTCGTAGAAGCGCGCGCCGAGCCGAAGCGGTCCGGCGCCCTGATCGAGCACGGTGAGGTCGAAATCGCCGGTGATGCCGTCGTCGCCGAAGCCGATCAACAGGTTCCTCGCCCCGGCGTCGACGGCCAAATCGCGCGCGCCCTTGGGAGCCACGAAGAGCCGGATCTCGGGAAGGTAAAGCCCTTTCCAGCTCTCGTCGAAGCCGAACTGGGCCAGCACGTCCGGAGGCGTCGAGCCGTCGGAGAGATCCAGGATCCCGGAGCGGAAGCCGAAGCCGACGCAGTTGGACGGCCCGATGAAAGCATAGGGCGGATCCATCTTGATCAGCTCGGCGACGCCGATGTCGCCGGGATCGTCCAGGCCGGAAGCGCCCAGCGAGAGCAGTGTCGCCACGAGCGGATCGTTGTTGCCTGAGCCCTGCGCCAGCCGCACCTTGATGCGCGGCAGCGTGAAGCTGACCTGCTCGTGCGCCGGGTCCGGAACCAACTGGCCGTCGGCTTCCCGCTTGGCGCCGCGCAGGAACGGCGGCCGCAGCACGATCGCGGTGAGCAACAGGTCGAGGATGAACTCGGTCGAGGGGTAGTCCGATGGCGGGGCATCCAGTGGGTTGGTGTCGTAGGCGGTGAGGACCGCGGCGGTGTTGGCGAAGGCCGGCGCCGGACCGATGGCGGCCACCGCCGTGGAAACTTTCTGGGAAGCCGTCCGCGGGACGACGAGCTGGAAGTCGATCTTCGAATCCCGGATGTCGATCCAGGGCGCGCGGCGCGAGGCGTCGTTCTGCGGGTGACCCTCGGTGTTTTCCGCCTGGATGCCCATCGTCATCCGTCTGAGGTCGATGAAGGGCCGGACCGTGCCTTCAAAGCTCACCGTGCCGCGGATGACCACGCCGCCTTCGTCGACGGTGACTTCGTGCTCGCGCACCAGGAGTGTGGACAGAGCCGCGTGCCAGGCGCCGAAGCTGTCGCCGCGCAGAATGTAGGGCGTGATGAGGTCGAATAGGGAAAGATCAAATGGCATGCGCGGCGCCCCTCCAACGCCGTTCTCTCAATGCTACGGGCTGATCCACTGTGTGTCAAGGGAAAAATTTGCAGTCGATTTTCCGAATGCGCCCGGGTGATAAACTCGACTGCGATGGGCGTCGTGCTGAAAAAACTGACCTGGGAGGATCTCGAAGATCTTCCCGAATCGCACGGCCGCACCGAACTCGTCGACGGAGAACTCGTCTTGTCGCCCACTCCGAGTCCCCGGCATCAATGGATCTGCGGCCGGCTGGCGGCTCGCCTGGGCGGTTTCCTTGCCGCGCGCGGCGGGGTGTTCTTCGACCGTCCGGTCCACGTCGTCTTCGACGAGCACGTCCATTACGAGCCCGATCTGTCCTACTACGCCCCAGGCCGGGCGCTGAATTTGGACGCTCCCTATGTCGAAGGGCCGCCGGATCTGATCGTCGAAGTGATCTTGGAATCCAACCGCAGTCACGACACAATCGTGAAATATCGCGACTATGAACGCTACGGCGTTCGCGAGTACTGGCTGGTGGATCCGCGTGAGGCCCACATCCGCGTATTCGTTCTCGAAGGCGGCGCCTACCGGCTGCTGGGCATCTTTGGGCGCGGCGAACCGGTGCGCTCTCAGGTGCTCGAAGGGCTGAGCTTGGAGGCGGGCGGGATCCTCTGAGGCGCGGGAGTCCTCAGCCGGCGCGCTTCAGGCGACGCGGTATTTCTCGAGCGCTTTCTCGTCGAGCGGCACGCCGAGCCCCGGTTTCTGCGAGACCGTGTGGAGGCCGCCTTCGACCAGGAACGGCTCGACGACGATGTCGTCCTCGGCGATGTGGGTGAGGCTGATCGTGTAGCGAATGTTCGGGTAGGCGGCGGCGCACTGCGCCTGGAAGGCTTGCGAAATGCCGGTGAACAGGCCGTTCTCCACCCACAGGCTCTGGCCGGTGAGCGAGCACAGCTCGTTCTTCTCAGCAAGCGCCGGTCCCCACTGCCAATCCTCGACCACATAGGCGTCGCACAGGTTCTCGGTCATGTACGTGCGCACGTCTACGCCTTCCCAGTGCACCGCCAACTGGAGGGGCAGATCCCGCCGCAGGCGCCGGTAGCCCGGGAGATCTTCATGCGGGATCGGCGTTTCGAAAGCCTTCACCTGCGGGAAGCGCAGGAGTTCCTTGGCCGTTTCGAGGGCGCGGCCGGGCGAGCCGAACGAGCCGTTGGCGTCGATGAGGATCTGATAGTCGGAGGGAACGACGCCGGTCATTACCGCCACCTGCTGCACCGTGTCCTCGTACGGCCGCGCCTTGATCTTGTGGACGGTGTAGCCGAGCTCGACGCCGCGCCTGGTTTCCGCCTCCATCAGGCGAGGCCGGAAGGCGTGGCTCCACCAGATCTGCTGGATCGTGCGGCGGGGATTGGGAGAAAACAGCCGGGCGATGGGAACGCCGGCCGCCTGCGCCACCACGTCGTAGACGGCCATCATGAAGCCGTTGCCCACCGAGGCATCGTGAAAAAAATCGTAGACCGAGCGCCCGACCAGCCGCTCGATCTGCGGGCGAGGATCCTCGGTGGCCTCCCCCAGGCCCGACAGGCCGGCGTCGGTGTGGATGCGGACCACCCACGGCGAGTAGAAGGCGCGATCGCTGTTCTCGCGGCGATAGTTGTCGAGCATGTTCTCGCGCACACGCTCGTCGAACGGGATGCGAAGGCCGAAGGCCTCCGCCCGCGTGATCTTGATCGGGTGAGCCGCCGGCATAGGACTGACTCTTTTCAAGCAGCGCGGTACTTGTCGAGGGCGTTCTCGTCGAGCGTCACGCCCAGACCCGGTTTGTGCGGCAAATGATAGAAGCCGTCGCGCATGGTGAACGGCTCCTTGACCAGATCGTCCTCGGCGATGTGGGCGCAGCCGATGGTGTACGCCACGCCGGGAAAAGCGGCCGCCTGGTGCGCCTGGAAGACCTGACCGATTCCGGTCCAGCAACTGTTTTCCACCCAAAGCTGCTTGCCGAACAGACGCGCCATCGCATCCAGGCGGACCATGGTTCGGCCGAACGGTCCGGTGACGATGAAGGCTTCGAGCAGGCCTTCGCGAATCGCCGTCATCGTGTCGATGACGCCGAGGTGCTCGGCGAGCTGGAGCGGGATGCGGCCGCGCAGGCACCGGAACCCTTCCAGGTCGCCCCGGGCGATTGGCGATTCGACGCCGAAGTAGTTGGGAAATTCCGCCAGCTTCCGGCAAAAGTAGATCGTCCGGCCGACCGAGCCCCAGAAGAAATTGGCATCCACCCAGACACGGTAATCCGAAGGGACGGCGGCGCACAGGGCGGCCGCCTGCGCGACCGGATCGCGCCACGGCCGGGCTTTGACTTTGTGGACGCGGAAGCCGAGGCTCGCGCCGAGCTTGGCCTCCGATGCCAGCAGTTCCGGCTCGTAGCTGAGACTCCACCAAGCCTGGACGATGCGGCTGCGCGGGCGGGCGGCCAGCAGCTTGGCGATGGGCAGGCCGGTGGCCTGGCCGAGAAGGTCATAGACGGCCATCAGGACGCCGCCGATCGAATCGTCCAGGACGTACTCCCACGGCGAGCGCCCGACCATCCGGTCGATGCTAGCCTGCGACCCGCCGACGCCGATTCCGGTCAGGCCTTCGTCGGTGTGAAGCCGGATGACGGTATAGCGCAAGTCGGGCACGCCCATGTTCTCGCGCGCCCACTCGCGGACCGAAGCCTCGCGGACGCGCTCGGCCCATGGCACGCGGACGGGGATGGCCTCACCCCGCATGATGCGCATCCTGAGAACGCTTGACGGCGCAGCGCCCGCCAGGCGGAGCACAGGCAACCCGGGGGCCGTGGCGGCGAGAGCGGCCAGCCTGCTGAGAAGCTGCCGCCGGTCGATTGGTCTCATGAAGGAGCCGGCCTCCTGCCGCGCCAGTATACCTCCCCGGCGAGCGCCGCCGTCAGTTGCATTCAGCCACGAGCGGACCGGCGAGCTCCTTGAGGAAGAACAGCCGTCCCGGCAAGGTGGGCATGTAGCTGGACGGCACCCAGCGGTCGGGCCCGTAGCGCAGCGTCACCCAGAGGCTGACGCCCTGCCACTGCATGCCGCGGCCGAGCACGCCGTCGGCGCCTCCGATGATGCGGTCGGCCTTCAGGAACAGCCCGGGACCGATCGTATTGGCGAAGGCCGGCACGAGCGTCGTCCGGCTCTTGAAGCTGGTGATGGCGTTCTGCTCGATGGTGAGCGGGTGGAGCCGGGCGCCCAGCCGGTGCGTGGGTTTCTTCCACTCCTCGTCGCTCGGGTACTCGGCGGCGAAGTGCGGCTCCCAGAAGGCGATGTGGAAGACGCGGCCGATGCCGAAGACGACGTGCAGCTCGGCGCCCTCGGCCCGGAGCGCCTCGATCCGCTCGGCGTAGGTCGGCAGCATCTCGCGCGTGGCGAAGTGGCGCTGATTCTCGGGCACGGTCAGCGGGCCGAGCGGCCCGTAGAAGGCGCCCTCCATGGCGAAGCGGAAGGCGCCCGGGTTGTCCGGCGGGAGCGTGTTGCCTTCGGCGTCGCTCCACTCGTCCATGTTGAAGCCGTAGACGTGATCGCAGCCGACGCCCCATTCCTTGAGGAACCAGACGGCCCAGCGATACATGCCCATCGGCCCGACCGGCAGGATCAAGGCCAGCTTCCGGCCCGCCTCGCGCGTGCGCCGGATCTGCCGGGCGATCTCGTGCCCCATCATCGTGTCGAAATCGGCGAGCGTGGCGCAGGGCACCGGCTCGAATTCCGGATGCCACCACGGCTGCCGCTCGAGGACCGCTTCAGGCGGGTTGGCCGCGCAGGCGTCGATTTTCGCCAGGTCCCAGCCGGCGGGGAAGAATCCTTCGAGCAGTGAACCCTTCAGCGTGCTGATCAGGTCGATCATGAGAACCTCCGCTAGTCGGCGATCTTCACGATCTTACCGGTTCTCGCCGATTCGTAGCAGGCGGCGAGCACCTTCTGGCTCCTCAGGCCGGCGGCGCCGTCGACCGGAACCGGCCGCCCCTCGAGCACGGCGGCGCTGAAGGCTTCGATCTCGGCGCGATACATGTTCACCGGCTCCGGATCGATCACCAGGCCTCCGTCGAGCGCGCGGCCGGCCTGGCGGGCATCGTAGCCGCCGGCCCCCTGCTCAAGGAACGCCACCATCTCGCCGCGCTCGCCTTGCCCGATCGTGTTCCGGGCCAGGATGCTGCCCAAGGAGCCGTACAGCTCGAGCACGTTCTTGCTGGCGGCGTCCGGGATGCAGAAGAAGGCGTCGACGGTGCCGAGCGCGCCGCCCGAGAAGCGCAGCAGCGCCGTGGCGCTGTCCTCGGAGGGGTAGGCGTGGACGGAACGGTTCGTGAAGCAGGCCACTTCGACGGCGGGGCCGAAAAACATCTCGAGCAGGTCGATCGTGTGCCCGCCCATGTCCATCAGCGAGCCGCCGCCACCCTGCGCCGGATCCTGCCGCCAGGCGCCCGGAATCGGCGGATACCAACAAGACAACTGCGCCCGCCCGTAGACGGGCTTGCCGAGCCGCCCCTCCCGGATCAGCGCGAGCGCCGCCCGGTGCTGCGCCTGGAACCGCATCATCAATCCGGTGCCGAGCTCGACGCCGGCGCTCCGGCAGGCGGCGACCATCTCTTCGGCCTCGGCGACGTTCAGCCCCAGCGGCTTTTCGCACAGCACGTGCTTGCCGGCGGCGGCCGCTTTCAGCGTCTGCTCGCGGTGACAGTGGCCGGGCGTGGCGATATAGACGGCGTCGACGGCCGCCGCGAGCAACTCCTCGAGGCTCGCGGCGGCCTGCGCGCCGAAGCGCTCGGCCACCGTGCGGTTCACGGCCGGGTCGATGTCGTAGACCGCCACCAGCTCCGCGTTCGCCGCCGGCGCGATCCCTTCCGGAATGGTCCGGCGCAAGGCGATCCCGCCGGACCCGATGACCCCCCAGCGCAGTTTGACAGCCATCGCCAACCTCCTACTTGAGCTTCGTGTACGCGTCGATGACTTTGTTCAAGGCCGCGGCGATCTGCCGCATGTCGTCCTCGGTGAAGGTCGGGTAGGCAAAACAGGTGAAGGTGTGTTCCTCGTGCCAGCGTGCGTTGGGCACTTCGACCTTGCTGTAGTCGGCGCTCTCGGGATCGGTGTACTCGCGCGACTTGAAAGGAAAGCCCGACCGGCCGAACGCGCGGTGCTCCTGAAAGGCCCGCTCGGTATGGCATTGCGGCCAGAAGACCTTCCAGCAGGGAGCGCCCTCGGCGGCCGCCGCGTCGACGAACTCGCGGATGGTGCAGTTCATGTTCTCGATGTCCAGCGAAAAGGCGGTCACGTACCAGCCGTTGCGGCGCTCGGGCGTGTCCACGGGCAGGAACTTGATCTCCGGGCGGTCCTTGAGGGCGTCGATGAGGATCCGCGCGTTCCGCCGCCGCGTCGGCATGTTCCAGGTGTCCATCTTCTCGAGCGCCTTCAGACCGATCACCGACTGCATCTCGGTCATCCGGTAATTCCAGCCGACCATGTTGTGGATGTAGGGCAGCTTCTGCTCGAGCTCGAGCAGGCTGAGGCGCTGCTTGACGTCGTAGCCGTGGTCGCGGAAGCTGCGGGCGTTCCAGGCCAGCTCCTCGTCGTCGGTGGTCACCATGCCCCCTTCGCCGCCCGTGGTGAAGGTCTTGTTCTGGCAGAAACTGCACGCGGCGATGTGGCCGAGCGTGCCGGTCTTCCTGCCCTTGTACTCTCCGCCGAAGGCTTCGGCGTTGTCTTCGATGACGAACAGATTGTGCTTGCGGGCAAACTCGAGGACTTTGTCCATGTCGGCGACGTTGCCGTACAGGTGGACCACCATGATCGCCCGGGTGCGCTCGTTGACGAGCTTCTCGGCCGATTCGACGCTGATGCTGTGGTCCTCCAGGTTGACGTCGGCAAAGCGGGGAATCGCACCCGCCTGCACGATCGAAAAGCTGGAGGCGATGAAGGTGTAGCTAGGCACGATCACCTCGTCGCCCGGACCGATGCCGAGCGCGCTGAGCGCGACGTGTAGCGCCGCCGTACCGGAACTGGTGCTGACGGCGTAGCGGCTGCCCTGCCATTCGGCGAAGCGTTTCTCGAACTCCATCCCTTTCGGTCCGGTCCAGTAATTCACCTTGCCGGACCGCAACACGTCCGCCACCGCGCCGATGGTTTCCTCATCGAACTGGGGCCAGAACACCAGTTTGTTGGTGACCGCTTTGGGTCCTCCGTGAATTGCCAGTTGGTCCTTCATGCTCCGTCCTTCCAGGCTCTTGTGCCGGCGCTCCACTGGGCGCCGCATGGCATGATATCACGGCCGCCGGGAAGCGGCGGCGGTTTTCTATGGGAAACTTCCGATGTCGCCGCCGAACCTTCCCGTCCCGCTTGCCAAACCGGTTCCGGGTTTCGTAGGCTGGAGGGCGATGCTCGACCGACGCACGTTTCTGCTGGCCGCTTGGCTTGCGCCGGCGCTCGCAGGCACCCCACCGGAAGAAGGCTATGAGCCGCTGTTCGACGGCCGTACGCTCCAAGGCTGGCAAGTGCGCGAGGGACCGCCCTCGGCCTTCTACGTCGACCGCGGCGACATCGTCATCCACCGCAGCTCGAACTATCCCGCTTGGCTGTCGACCACGCGCACGTTCGAGAACTTCGACTTCCGCTGCGAGTTCTTCCTGCAAGGCTGGTCCGACTCCGGCATTTACATTCACGCGCCCGAGCACGGCCCGCCGTCGGCGGCCGGCTTCAAGATCAACATTTTCCACCAGGCCGACAAGGTCCCGGCCCCGGAATCAATGGGTTCGATTTTCCCGCTGGTGGCGCCGCGGCTGGTGAACGTCCGCCAGGGCGAATGGAACTCGATGCGCATTCTGATGGACTGGCCGCGGCTCCAGGTCTGGGTGAACGACGCCGCCGTCCAGGACCTCGACGTCGAGACGGTTCCCGAGTTGCGGCGCCGGCTGCGCCGCGGCTACATCGGCATCGAGTCGCTCTCCTACCCGGTGCGCTTCCGCAACCTGCGCCTGCGCGAGCTGCCGGCCAAGGAAAGCTGGGAAGCGCTTTACGAGCAGCCCGAGGACATGGCCAAGTGGTTCGTCTCCGAGGGGAACGGAAAATTCGAGGCGCTCGGCGACGTGCTCTATGCCGACGGCGTCGGTCACCTGGCGACGAAGGAGAAGTTCAAGGATTTCGAGCTTCAGCTCTACATCCGGGCCGACCAGTTCCACA
This sequence comes from Solibacteraceae bacterium, assembly GCA_037444135.1. Taxonomy (GTDB): domain Bacteria; phylum Acidobacteriota; class Terriglobia; order Bryobacterales; family Bryobacteraceae; genus CALKXJ01. The sequence goes on along the minus strand of JBBIMZ010000054.1, from coordinate 686 downwards.
ACGGGGGCGTGCTGTTCCGCTCGAGCGGCCAGGGCCTGAAAGGCCCCCACTACGAGATCCAGTTACATAACGTTGCGGAAGCGCATTACCCGACCGGCTCGCTCTATTACTTCAAGCGCGCCCGGTATCCGAGGATAGAAGATTACAAGTGGTTCCTCATGCAGCTTATCGTCGAAGGCCCGCGCTGTCTGGTGCGGATCAACGGCGAGACGGTGCTCGACTACGACAAGCTGGAAAATCTCGAGGCGGGCCACATCGAGCTGCAAGCGCACCGGGAAGGAAAGTGGACCGAATTCAAGCACATCCGCATCAAGCGGCTGTGAGAGACAGCTTGGAGGATCCCGATGTCTGAACCGGATTGGAATCGGAGGCAGTTTCTGGGCCGGTCGCTCGGGGCGGTGTCGGCGGCCGCCTCCTACCGGCGCGTCCATGGAGCGGGCGACCGCATCGGCATTGCCAACGTCGGCTGCGGCCGCCGCAACCTGCTCCGCGAAGCGATCGATCTGCGCCTCGAGGCGAACCTAGAAATCAAGGCCGTCTGCGACACCTGGGGCTTGAAGCGCCGCCGCGCCGGCGAGCAGGTCAAGGAGTTCACGGGAGTTGAGCCGCGCCAAGTGGTCGACTTCCGGGAGGTTCTAGCGATGAAAGACGTCGATGCGGTGATCATCGGCACGCCGGACCACCTG
>JBBIMZ010000053.1:11545-12174 GCA_037444135.1 Solibacteraceae bacterium | reverse complement strand
AATCGGTGAACCAGCGGCCGATGGCGAACTCGGCCGCGAATCGCCGCACGTGCTCCTCGACAGGCGAGGCCGCGGCCACGAGTTCGGCGCCCGGAACCGTCTTGAGGGCGGCGGCGTGAAGGCGCGAGACGAACCCTGAACCGACCAGACCGACTCCGACGCTTCTCATCGCTTGCGGCCCCCTATCATAGCAACCGCCGGGCGGGGGTAGACTATGGTTGAGTTTCAGATCTCTTAACCACTTTCAAGGAGCAGGCGATGACCAGACGGGAATTTGTCACCGGCGCGGCGCTCGGCGGCAGCGCCGCCGTCATCGGTCCCGGCGGGGCCGGCGCCCGGGACTTCGACCGGAGCAGGATCCTGAACTACAACCCGAAGATGGAATACCGCCGCCTCGGCAAGACCGGCCTGATGGTTTCCGCGGTCTGCCTCGGCGGCCACTGGAAACGCGTCGGCGTGATGCTGCCTGGGCCGTTCAAGGGCGAAGGCTACAGCAAGGAAGATCTGGACAACCTCAACAATCCGGCCTTTCTCAAGAACCGTGATGAGGTGGTCAGCTACGCCATCGACTGCGGCATCAACTACGTCGACGCCTGCGCCGGTCCGGAAATTCTCGTCTACAGCAAGGT
>JBBIMZ010000053.1:0-11529 GCA_037444135.1 Solibacteraceae bacterium | reverse complement strand
CACAGGATGTACTTCGGCTACTCCTGGCACGTACGCGAGTCCCGCTACAAGGAGTTTCAGACGGCCGAGGCGCTGCTGCGGGGCCTCGAGGACGGCATGCGCGAAGCCGGCCTGGACTACGTCGATCTCTGGCGCATCTCGCTGCCCATGGACCGGCTCACCAGCCTGGCCGAGCTGACGCGCGTCGAAGAGGGCGCCGTCGAAGCGCTGGCGCGGGCCAAGAAACAGGGCAAGGCCCGCTTCACCGGCGTTTCCACTCACAACCGGACGTGGCTCGCGTCGCTGATCCGGCAGTACCCCGAACAAATCGAGGTGGTCCTGTTTCCTTACACCGCCGCCACCAAAGAGCTGCCCGACGACAGCCTCTTCGACGTCATCCGCGAATTCGACGTAGGCGTGTTCGGGATCAAGCCGTTCGCGGACAATTCGCTGTTCGTCGGCGACAGCTCGCCCGGCAACCCGCACGCGGAGGCCGACGACCGCCGCGCGCGCATGGCCATCCGCTACATCCTCGGCAATCCCGCCATCACGGCGCCGATCCCCGGCATCATCAACCGCCACCAGATCGACAACCTCGTGGCGGCCATCGGCGAGCGCCGCCGGCTCGACCGCAAAGAGAAAGCCGAACTCGAGGAGGCCGGCCGGCGCATGTGGGCCAATCTCCGCCCTGAATACCGCTGGCTGCGCGACTGGGAGTACGTCTGAAGCGCGCCGGAGCGGCCGATCGGGTATCATCACCCGAGAGATGAAGGGCCGCAGGATTTGGGTTTTCCTTTCCTTTGCGATGCTCGCCTCCGCCCAGCCGGGCTGGAAGGCAGGCGTGGCGCGCGTGGCGATCACTCCGGACGAGCCGGTCTGGCTGGCCGGCTTCGCGAATCGCACGCGGCCGTCCGAGGGCGTGCTCGAGGAGATCTACGCGAAGGCGCTGGCGCTCGAAGACGCCTCGGGTTCGGTATCGGTCCTTCTCACCAGCGACCTGCTCGGCTTCACGCGCCAGGATGTCGAAACGATCGCCCGGCGGGTCGAGGCCGCCACCGGCGTAGGCCGTGCGCGCCTGATGCTCAACGCCTCCCACAACCACAGCGCGCCGGTGACTCGCGGACTGTTGCCGCTCTACTATGAGCTGGCGCCGCCGCAGCTTGCCGCCATTGAGCGCTACAGCGCGGGGCTGCTCGACCGGATCGTCGAAGTGATCGCCGAGGCCGTCCGCCGGCGGTCGCCTGCCACGCTGAGCTTCGGGCAAGGGCTGGCCGGTTTCGCCGTCAACCGGCGGCGCGCGCGGCCCGGAGGACGGAGCCTGCCGGGACCCGTCGACCAGGACGTCCCGGTGCTCGCCGTGCACGACCCGGCCGGACGGCTGCGGGCGGTCGTGTTCGGCTACGCCTGTCACGCCACCACCCTCGCCGGCTACCAGATCAGCGGCGACTGGCCCGGCTTCGCCCAAAACGAGCTCGAACGGTCGCATCCCGGCGCCGTCGCGCTGTTTCTGGCCGGCGCCGGGGCCGATTTGAATCCCTTGCCGCGCTACCACGGCTCCGACGACGCCCTCACCCGACACACCCGCGCCTTGCCGGAGATGTACGGCCGCATCCTGGCGGCGGCCGTCGACCTAGTCCTGGCCGGCGGGATGGCGCCGGTCGAAGGGCCGCTAAGAGCGTCCGCCGGGACGGTCGATCTGCCGCTCGAGACCCCGCCCGACGCCGGGCAGCTCCGGCAGAGGCTCGCCGGCGCCGAGGGGATCGAGCGCCGCGCGATCGAATATCTGCTGACGGCTCTCGAGCGGGACGGAAAACTTCCGGACCGCTGCCCGTACCCGATCCAGGTGTGGCGCTTCGGCGACACGCTGACGCTGATCGGGCTGGCGGGCGAGCCCGTCGTCGATTACAGCCTCCGCCTCAAAGCCCTCTTCGGCTGGGAAAAGACCTGGGTGTCCGGTTACAACGACGAGCTGGTCGCCTATATTCCCTCGCATCGCGTTCGAATGGAAGGCGGTTACGAAGGGAGCGAAGCGATGTGGGAGTACGGCCTGCCGGCGCCGTTTGCACCCGAGGTCGAAGAGCGGATCGTCAGCCAGGTCCGCGAGCTCGCCTCCGAGCCGGCGGCCACCCGCTAAAAAAACCGCAAAAAGCAGTTACTCGGTCGAAAAATTCCGTTTACTTTTCCGGGAACCGGATGTAGAATGAATCCCGGCGGGATCCGAGAATGCTTCAAGGGCGGAGGTTCGGGATTCCGCATCATCGCTCTCAAGGAGAACTGGACAGATGAGACACAGATTTGTGTCCTTAGGGGCGTCGCTTGGCCTGTTGCTCCTGCTCTGGGGCAGCCCGGCGGCGGCGCAGAGCTACCGCGGCCGGATCTCCGGGCTGGTGACTGACCAGACCCAGGCGGTGGTGGCCGGCGCCACCGTCACCCTGCTGAACATCCACACCGGCGTCCGAACGGTCCGTCAGACCAGCGAAACCGGCCTGTATGTGTTCGATCTCGTCGACCCGGGCACTTACACCATCACCGTCGAATTTCCCGGCTTCAGCCGGTTCGTTCAGGAGAACATCGTCGTCCAGATGCGCGGCGACATCACCGTCAACGCCACTTTGCAGCCGGGAGCGGTTCAGGAGAGCATCACCGTCACCGAATCCCCGGTCGCCGTACAGTTCAACTCCAGCAACAAGGACTTCACGGTCGACTCGCGGCTGGCGGCCGAAATTCCGCGCTTTGACCGCAACCCGTTCAAATTGACGTTGCTGGCGCCGTCGGCCATCAACACGCGCACCGAAATGATGCCGTTCCACTCGTGGGCCGCCAACAGCGTGGACCTCGGTGGCGGCACCAACCTGAAGAACGAACTTCAGGTGGACGGCAGCCCCATCGGCATCGGCCACAAGAACAGCTATCCGCCCAATATCGACGCGATTCAGGAGGTCGTTGTCTCTCAGAACCCCGTGGACGCCGAAACCGGACACAGCGCCGGCGGCCTGATCAGCACCACTCTCAAGTCGGGCACGAACGAGTGGCACGGCACGGCCTTTTACCTGGGACGCTACCCCTGGCTGAACGCCATCGCCGACCGCACCCGCAACACCCGGATCGCCACGCGCCAACACATGCAGGGAGGTACGCTCGGCAATCCGATCATCAAGAACAAGCTGTTCAATTTCTTCTCGATCGAGGTCTGGAAGGTGAGCGATCCGGCCAGTTTCGTCACCACCGTGCCCACGCCGCTCGAGCGCGCGGGCGACTTCTCCAAATCGCTCAACATCGACGGCGGCCTGCGCACCATCTACGACCCGTGGACGACGAAGCGCGATCCGGCCACGGGCAAGTTCGTTCGCACGCCGTTCCCGGGCAACATCGTTCCCTCGAGCCGCTTCGACCCGTTTTCGGCCGGCCTGCTCAAGGAGTTCTGGGATCCGAACAATCCGGGCGACAACATCACGGGCGCCAACAACTTCAAGAAGGGTTACACGCGGACGTGGAACTACTATAACTTTTCGAACCGAGTCGACTACGCGATCAATGATAACTGGAAGGTCTACGGCCGCGTCAGCCGCTACCACACCACCAACATCGAGGAGAATCCGACCCCGAACAAGTCGCGGCTCTACGTACCCACCGGGACGCTGCGCAACGCCAACCAGGTGTCGGCGGACGTGATCTGGACGGCCAGCCCCCGCACCGTGGTCAACTTCCGCGGCGGCTGGGACAACATCATCGACGCCTACGTCTCCGAGGAGCTCGGGCCGAACGGCTGGGACGCCCTGTGGCCGAACAATCCCTGGTACAAACCGTATCTGGAAGCCTCGGTCGGCGTTCCGGTTTACTTTCCGCAGCTCAACATCGGAGGCCGCAGTTTCGGCGGGCGGGGCTTTTACTGGAACCAGAAGCCGCAAAAGCAGGCCTACAACGCCAAGATTTCGCAGCAGCGCGGTTCCCATTACATCAAGGCCGGACTGGAGCACCGCCGCAACTACGGGCTCAGCTTCGTGGGCAACACGTCGAACTTCCTGTTCCCGACCGGTTTGACGGCGGAGACCTTCGTCAGTCCCGACACCCGGCATAACGGCGACGGCTTCGCGACGTTCCTGCTGGGTTCGCTGGACGACACGACGCAGATGATCGGCGGGCCGTCTCCGGATCCGCACGCCGAGTACTGGGGCATGTTCATCCAGGACGACTGGAAGGTGAACCGGCGCATCACGCTGAACCTTGGACTGCGCAACGAGTACGAGTCGGCCTGGCACGACCCGAACCACAACTTTTCGCGCGGGCTGGATCTGGCGGCGCCGATCCCCGAAATGCAGACCAACCCGCCGCCCATTCCGCAGCAGGCCCTGGCGTTGGTCGGCAGCGGTTTCTACCGGTGGAACGGCCAGTGGCTGTGGACTGATGATCAGAACCCCGGCATGTGGAACCCGCCGAAGCTGGCGCTCCAGCCACGAGCGGGCATGGCCGTGCGGCTGGATGACCGGACGGCGCTGCGCATCGGCTGGAGCCGGTTCCTGGTCCCCACGGAGATGAACCTGAACCTGGCGCCGGTGCCGGGTTTTGAAACGGTCAGCTTCCTGGAGCCTCCTTTCTTCGGCATGAAGGGCTACCAGAACGCGGCGCCGCTGCTCGAAGGCGTGCCGCAGCAACGCATTTCCGACCCGTATCCGGCAAGCGTCAACCCCCTGCTGCCGATCATCGGAAAGGGCTACGGGCCGAACCTCGGACGGGGAGGCGCGCCGCTTTTGTGGTACCCGCGCAATCTGGAGAAACAGCGCAATGACCGGTTCAACGTGAATTTCCAGCGGCAACTGCCCGGCGAGATCGTGGCTTCGGCCACGTGGCTGATGAACATCGGCAACCAGCACTATACCCGGATGAACCTGAACATGCTGAACCCCAGGCTCCAGGAGCAGCAGCAGAACGCCATCAACGTCAGCGTGCCGAATCCTTTCTTTCAGTACCTGACCGAGAAACTGTTCCCCGGCCCGCTCCGGAATCAGAGAACCGTATCGCTGGCCTCGCTGCTGGTTCCCTACCCGCACTACGGCGGCCTCTACGAAGTGGGCACGTTGGGGGCGCGCGAACGCTACCATTCGCTCGAACTCAAGGCGCAGAAGGCTTTCAGCCGGGGCTGGAATTTCCTGTTCGCCTACGTCTACATTCGCGAGAAGCGGGACGAGTTCTTCAACGAGCTCGCGCAGTTCACCAACTCGCTCGACTATCAGAACAGCAACCAGCCGCGCCACCGCGTCACGACCGCCGGCAGTTGGGAGCTGCCGTTCGGCAAGGGCAGGCCTTACCTGAACACGATGCCGCGAGCGGCCGAAGCGCTGGTCGGCGGCTGGAAGGTCACCGGGCTGTTCACTTACATGTCCGGCGCCTATCTGCGCTTCGGCAAGCTGATCGCCTCCGGTGACCCGACGATCCCGAATCCGACGCCGCAGCGCTGGTTCGACACCGGCAAGCTTCAGCCGGTACCCTCCGGCGTCTACGTGATTCGCTCGAACCCGTGGCAGTACGACGGTCTGACCGGCCCGAAGTACTGGGTGCTGGACGCGACGGTCGGCAAGACCTTCGATCTGACCGAGCGCGTGAAGGCGGAGTTGAAGATGGCGGCCTACAACGCCACCAACCGGCTCAACCGCGCCAACCCCGACTTGAATCCGGTGAGTTCCAATTTCGGCAAAGCGTTGTATCAGGGCTCTCCGGCGGCCACATTCGGCCCGCAGACGATGCAACTCGGCAACGTGACCGGACGTCAAGTCGAACTCGGCATGAAGCTGATTTTTTGAGCGCTCCGTGGCGCCTCCGCTCCCCCGGCTGCGCCGCCGCGGCCGGGGGGACGGTTGTAGTAACCTGATCCGGGTGATGAGCCTGACCCGCCGCGGCTTGCTGGCGCTTGCGGGAGGGCCGCTCTTCCGCCTTGCGGCGCAGCAGAGTTTGGGGATGGCCTCCCGGGGCGTCAAGCCGGTGCGGCCGGGCAAGCGGTCCGGACTCCCGTTTAAAGCCCGGTTCACCGACGTCGCCCGCAACGCGGGCCTGAAAGGCGTCTCTGCCGGCGGGCACGCTGACCGCACCGATTACATCATCGAGACGATGAGCTGCGGGGCCGCCTTCCTCGACTACGACAACGACGGCTGGCTCGACATCCTCGTGCTCTCCGGTTCGCGGTTCCCGGACGCGCCGCCCGAGGCCTCCAACCGTCTCTACCGCAACAACCGCGACGGCACTTTCTCCGACGTGACGCGCGAAGCGGGCCTGTGGCGCACCGGATACGCTTACGGCGTTGCGGCGGGCGATTACGACAACGACGGCTTCGAGGATCTCTTCATCACCTACTGGGACCACAACGTCCTCTATCACAATAACGGCGACGGCACCTTCACCGACGTGACGCGACAGGCCGGCCTGTTCGAAGAGAAAGTCCGCTGGGGTTCCGGCTGCGCCTTCGTCGACTACGACCGGGACGGCAGGCTCGACCTGTTTGTGGCCAACTACGTTGATTTCGACATGAAGTCGACGCCGCGGCCGGACGAGCCGGGCGCCTGCAACTATTACGGCATCCCCGTCAACTGCGGGCCGCGCGGCCTGCCCTACGGGCGGCACAGCCTGTACCGCAACAACGGCGACGGCACCTTCACCGACGTCACCGAGGCTTCCGGCATCGGCCGGGTCGAGGGGGGTTACGGGCTGACGGTCGCCGCCGCCGATTTCGACGGCGACGGTTGGCCGGACATCTACGTCGCCTGCGACTCTACTCCCAGCCTTCTCTTCCTCAACAATCACGATGGAACCTTCCGCGAAGAGGGGCTCGAACGCGGCGTGGCCCTGAGCGAGGACGGCATGTTGCAGGCCGGCATGGGCGTGGCGGTGGGCGATCTGGATCTGGACGGGAACCTCGATATCCTCAAGATGCACTTTCGCGACGACACGCCGGCCCTCTATCTGAACGACGGCCGGGGCAATTTCCGCGACGCCACGATGCAATCCGGACTCGGCGTCGAGACGCGCTTTGTGAGCTGGGGCGCCGGCATCGTCGATCTGGACAACGACGGGCGGCCGGACGTCTTCTGGGTGACCGGCAGCATCTATCCGGAAGTCGCCGCGAAGCTCCCCGAGATGCCCTACCGGACGCCGCGCGTGCTTTTTCGAAACCTGGGCGGCGGGCGGCTGGAGCAGCTTGCCGGCGAAGCCGGCCCGGGCGTGACCGACGTCCATTCGAGCCGCGGCTGCGCCTTCGGCGATTTCGACAACGACGGGGATATCGATATCCTGATCGTCAACCAGAACGAACCTCCCTCGCTGCTGCGCAATGATCTCGACGCGGAATGTCACTGGCTCAAGGTCAAGCTCACCGGCGTCGAGTCCAACCGCAGCGCCATCGGCGCGGTGGTGATCGCCCGCTACGGCTCGAACGTGCTGGCGCAGGCGCTGATGAGCCAGACCTCCTATCTGTCCGTCAATGATCCGCGCCTGCATTTCGGGCTGGGCCCGGCGCGGACGGCGGATCTCGAGATTCGGTGGCCGTCGGGGCGCGTCGAGAAGCTCTCCGGCGTCGAAGCCGACCAGCTCATCCACGTCACCGAGGGGTCGGGCATCACCAGGAGGCAGACGTTCCGGTGAGGACGCGTGCGTGCATCCTCGTGGCCGGCGTGAGCCTGCTTCTTGGACAGCGCCCTCCGGTTGAGGAGGCCTGGGATCTCGTGGCCGCAGGCAGGCGGCGGGAAGCGATCGCCTTGCTGGGGAAAACTGTCCGCGCTGACCCGCGCAACCCCGAAGCCCGCCTGCTGCTCGGAAGCCTGCTCACCGAGGAGGGCCAGCCCGCCGAGGCGGTGGCGCATCTCAAAGAGGCTGTGCGCTTGGCGCCGCGCTCGGCCGAAGCGCACAACGCGCTGGCGGAGGCCTATTCCGCCGCCGGCGACCGCGGCGCGGCCCGCACCGCGTGGGAGACCGCCGTGAAATTGGATCCGAAGTTCGCCCCGGCGCACGTCAGCCTCGGCCTGATGCTGCTCGAGGCCGGCCAACCGGAGGCGGCCGCCGTGCATCTCGACCGCGCCTTACAACTGCTCGGGAGCTCTGCCGAAGCCGCCTTCCCGCTCTACTTGCGGGCCAAAATTTACGCCGACCGCAATGAGGTGGAAAAGGCCCTGGCGGCTCTGGAGAAGGCCGTAGCGTTGCGTCCCGATTTCGGGGAGGCTTGGTCCGATCTCGGCGTGGCGCGCAAGAGCCTCGGCGACGACGCAGGCGCCCTGGCGGCCTTCCGGCGCTCGGTCCAGGCCGATCCGGACAACGCCGTCTCGCAGTATCGCCTCGGCGCCGAGTGCCTGCGGCAGGGCCGGCTTAGCGAGGCGATCGTCCATCTGGAGGCCGCCTCTCGCTTGAATCCGGAGGATCAATCCACGCTGTACAGCCTCCAACTGGCGTTGCGCCAGGACGGGCAGATCGAGCGGGCGCGGCAGATAAGGGAGCGGCTGGCCGAACTGATCCGCCAGCGCGACAAGATCAGCCAGGACGCCATGGCGGCGCTGCGGCTGAACAACGAAGGCGCCGCACTCGAAAAGGCCGGAAATCTCCCGGCGGCTTTGGAGAAGTACCGCGCCGCCGCCGCCCTGGATCCGGAACATGCTGGAATCCGGAGCAACCTGGCCGCCGCGCTGTTGCGCCTGGGCCGCTGGGAGGAGGGCGTGGCGGAATTGCGCCAGGCCCTGCGCCGCGAACCGGATAACGCAGCGTTGCGGCAGGCGCTGGAGGAGGCGCTGAAGCATGCGCCGCCGCGGTGAGGAAATCCGTCAGCTCTCGGCCGGTTCGCCGGCGCTCTGAGCGGCGGCTTCCTCAGCCGCCGCCGGCCCTGCCGCGCGCGCTTCGTCGAGCACCTGCCGCGCGCGGTCCGCCTCGTTCTTGGGAACCCGCACCAGAAACCGGAGATTCGGATAGACGGGCGCGCCGACCAGGACCGAAGGAATTCCGTTCGCCTCGAGCACGCCGCGGACCCAGATCGCCTCCATCTCGGCGGTCGCGCCCAGGGCGTCGAAGATGGTCTCCAAGTCCAGATCGTGGGAAGGATCGCCGGCTTCGGCGGGAGGCTCGACGCCCGCCGCGATCAGCTCTTCGGCCCGCGCCGCCTGCGAGGCCGGCACGCGGACTTCGTACACGCCCGCGGGGACTCCGGGCGCCGACTCGTCGAGCACGACCGGCTCGAGGCCCGCATCAGCCAGCATTTCGCGAATCTCTTCGGCGTCTTCCGCGGCGGAATGGTCCCCGGAGCGAAAGACCACGACGAGTTCGCGCTGTTCATCCATACCCCCCAAGAATAGCGCACCGCAGGCGCTTGCCGACGGCCGCCCTTGATATACTCTCTGTGAAACTTTTCGCAAGGGCCATCATGAAACACGAGCCATCCAGCATTGCGCGCCGCACGTTTCTCCGGCAGGCGGCCGCCACCGGAGTCGCGCTTGGCGCTCCCGCCGTACTTGCCCAGAGAAAGCCGGGCGAAAAAATCGGCGTCGCCGTCATCGGCGTCGGCACCCGCGGCTTCTATCTGATGAAGCAGTTTCAGGAAATCGAGGACGTCGAGATCCGCTCGATCTGCGACCTCTATGACGGCAACCTCAAGCGCGCCCGCCAAGCCTGCAAGAACGACCGGGTCCGCACGACCAAGGAGTGGGAGCGCGTCATCGCCGATCCCGATGTCGACGCCGTCGTCATCGCCACGCCCGATTTCTGGCACGCTCCGATGACGATCGCCGCCGCCGAGGCCAAAAAGGACGTCTACGTCGAGAAAGCCTGGTGCGTCTCGCTCGAGCAGGCCAAACAGATGCGCAAGGCGATCCTGGCCAACGGCATCGTCATGCAACTGGGCCACAACTATAACAGCGAGGCCACCTTCCACAAGGCCCGGGAAATCTACCGCTCCGGCCAGCTCGGCAAAGTCACCACGATCCGCCTTTACATCGACCGTACGCGCCAGTGGCCCGAGTGGCAGTTCTTTCAGGACTACGACATCGTCGAAATGCCCAAGGACGCCAGCCCGGAGACGATCGACTGGCAGCGCTTCCTCGCCGCCGCCCCCGTCAAGCGCGACTTCGATCCGGAGCGTTTCTTCCTGTGGCGCAAATGGTGGGAGTACGGCACCGGGATCGCGGGCGACTTGATGAGCCACCTGTGGGATTCGGCCAACATGGTCACCGGCATGGGCATCCCTGCTTCGGCGGTCACGCAGGGCGGCGTTTATTTCTGGAAGGACGGCCGCGACGTGCCCGACACCTGGAACGTCATGTTCGACTATCCCCACAAGGAGCTCGTCGTGACGTTCCAGTGCACGTTTCACAACCGCCACTACGGCGAAGTCGAACAGTTCCTCGGCCGCGATGGGACGCTCGAGGTCTCGCCGCGCTTTTGCCGCACCTTCGCTCCGGAATGGAAGCCGGAGTTCCGCGAACGCGAGCGGGCCGCCGCCGAGATGGCCCGCAAGGTCGGGATCGATCCGCGGGACTTTTTCGTGCCGCCGGTCTACTCGATGGGCCGGGGCGAACTCGAGGTCAGTTCTCACTGGCAGAACTTTATCGACTGCGTCCGCAGCCGCGCCATGCCTCGCTGCGGCGTGCACCAGGCCTTCGAGGAGGCTGCCGCCGTCTTTATGTCCGTCGAGGCCTACAAGCGCGAAACCAAAGTCCGCTGGGATCCCCAGCGCGAAGAGATCGTCTGAGCGCTACGTAATCCTCGGCAGTTCGTAGCCTTTGCGCCGCGGCCGCGCCAGCAGGCTGTTGGCTTGCTCGTCGCCGACGAAGCGCTCGTCCTTGGGATCCCAGACCAGCTTCCGGCCGAGGTCCCGGCAGATGTTCACCAAGTGGCAGAGGGTCGTCGAGCGGTGGCCGATCTCTTCGTGCGCGTTCGGTTTCTTGCGCGTGCGGACTGATTCGAGGAAGTTCTCGATGTGATAGCGGTTCTCGCCGGGCCCTTCGGGGGTGTCGGGCGGCGCGCCGGCGAGCAGTTCCGGCGGGTCGGCGACGCACGTGCCGCGCTTAATTTCGAGCCGGCCCTGGTCGCCGACGAAGATCGCTCCCAGGTCGGAATGATCCGGACGCCGGGCGCCGTGCAGCTTCAGCAGCGTACCGTTTTCGTACCGCATGGTCACCTTCGCGTCCGGCGCGTCGGACTCCGGCCAGATCTCCACCGGTCCGGTGTCATCGGTTCCCAGAGCGCATTGCACCTGGTCGAGCGAGTGAGTGCCCCATCCGGTGACGCCCCAGGATTGACCGCCGCCGTCGTAGTCCCACCACCAAGCCCAGCGCCGCTGGAGCAGCCGGTGATAGGGCCGTAGTTCGGTCTGGTTGCACCACTGGTCCCAGTCCATGCCCTCCGGAAGCGGCTGGGGCGGCCGCGGATACCAGCCCGTGGGGCCCTCGAAGTTGCAGACCTGCACTTCGCGGATCTTCCCGAGCTTGCCGTCGCGCACCAGCTTGCTCGCCCACACGTTGATCGGGATCGATCGCTGCTGCGTGCCCGTCTGGAGCACGCGGCCGTAGCGGCGCACGGCCTCGACCA
>JBBIMZ010000052.1:0-12261 GCA_037444135.1 Solibacteraceae bacterium | reverse complement strand
GCTCCCGAGGCGTCCGTCACCGTCCCGAGGATCGTGGAACGACCGCTTTGACCAACCAGCGTGGCGGCGCTCGCCGCCAGAAGACAAGCCAGAGGGACGAATCCTCGCATCCTGTGCACCTCCAATGCCCCAACTAATAATGCACTCCGCGCTTCTTGTCAATGACGAACCGGAGACCCGGCCGGCAGTTGCTAGAGTAGGGAAAGAATGAACGGTGTCATTGTCGTCGACAAGCCGGTCGGGTGGACCTCGCACGACGCTGTCAACAAGCTCCGCAAGCTGGCCGGCACGCGCAAGGTGGGGCACTTGGGAACGCTCGATCCGGCCGCCACGGGCGTGCTGCCGCTGATCGTCGGCCGGGCGACGCGCCTGGCCCAGTTCTACGCCGACAGTGACAAAGTCTACGATGCCGTCGTGCATTTCGGCTGGGCGACGGACACCTATGACCGGGAAGGCCGGATCGTCGGGCCGCAGACCGAGGTGGTGCTCGATCCGGAGAAGGTCGCCGCCTTGCTCGAGCGCTTTCGCGGCAAGATTCGCCAGATGCCGCCTCCCATCTCGGCGAAGAAGGTCGGTGGCACGCCCGCCTACAAGCTGGCGCGGCGAAATCTGCCGGTCGAGCTCAAGCCGGTCGAAGTGACCGTGCACTCGATCGAACTGGTTGACTGCCAGGGGCCGGAGGCGCGCATCAAAGTGCACTGTTCGGCGGGCACGTACCTGCGGAGCATCGCCCACGACCTCGGGCAGGCCTACGGATGCGGAGCTTACCTGAAATCGCTCGTGCGGACGCGCTCGGCCGACTTCACGCTCGAGGACGCGCGTTCGATCGAGGAGCTCGAACGCCTGGCCGCCGAAGGCCGTCTGGAGGAAGCGCTGATTCCGGCGGCGCGCCTGCTGCCCCAGTTTCCCGCACAGACCGTCGACCGGCTCACGGCCGGCCAGATCCGCCAGGGCCGCGACTTCCGCGCGTCGCCCTTCCGGGCGCAGAAGGACACGCCCTATATCAAGGCCCTATCGGAAGACGGTGACCTGATCGCCATCGGGCGGGCGCTGCTTCCGAACGTCTACCACCCGGTCATTGTGTTGTAGACGGCGCTGCGGCCTCACCAGGCCGTCATCGCCTCTTCGAACAGCCGCGCCAGATCGTCTGCCCCGGCGGGCCGCGGCGAGATCTTCGTGACCCGGTGCTGCGGCAGGGTGCCTTCCACCAGCGCCGGAATGTCCTCAAGGCCGTAGCCGACGGCGCGCAACCCGTTGGGCACGCCGAGCCGCTGCATTAAGACGACGATCCGGTCGGCCAGGATCTTGCCGGCGTCGGCCGCCTGGGCTCGCGAAACGTCGGCGCCGAGAATTTCGGCGGCCTTGAGGTGCCGCTCCGGACAGGCGGGCGCCGTGAAGCGGAAGACGGCCGGCGCGTTCAGGATCACCGAGACCCCATGCGGCACCAGCGGGTGAGCGACCGGGTAGCCCGGCGGCCGGTAGTCACGCACCATCCCGGCGACCGGATAGGACATGCCGTGCGGCAGGTGCACGCCCGCGTTGCCGAAGCCCATGCCGGCGTAGGCCGCCGCCAGCAGCATCTGGCCTCTGGCCTCGTCATCGTCGGGGTTGTCGACAGCGCGGAGCAGGTAGCGGGCGACTATCCGCAGGGATTCGAGCGCCCAGACGTCGCTGATCGGATTGGAGCCTTGATAGGCGGGCCGCAGGCTCGGACGCTCCGGCAGCGGGCGCAGATAGTACGGGATGGCGGTGTAGGATTCGATGGCGTGGCTGAGCACGTCCAGGCCGGTCGAGGCGGCCACCTGAGGCGGCATCGTGCGCGTGTTCTCCGGATCCAGAATTCCCAAGGTGGGCTTGAGCCTGCGGTGCGCGATGCCGGTCTTCGAATGCATCGCCACGTGGTCGAAGATCGCCACTCCCGTCGTTTCGCTCCCTGTGCCGGCCGTCGTGGGCACGGCGATCAGGGGCGCCAGCGGGCCGGGAACCGGCTGGCCTTTCCCGATCGGCGGGTTGACGTAGTCGAAGAAATCCTCGGGCGGGTAGGTGGCGTAAAGGTTGGCCGCTTTGGCGGTGTCGATGGTCGAACCGCCGCCGACGGCCAGGTAGGCGTCGAAGCCGCCGGCGCGCGCGAAGGCGATCGCCTCCTGGAAGGACTCGAGCGTCGGTTCGGTCCTTACGCGGTCGAACAGCTCATAGGCGACGCCGGCCCGCTTGAGCGATTCTAGTGCCGTCGCCACGGGAGCAAGCCTGGCCACCACCGGATCGGTCAAGACCATGACGCGCCGGGCGCCGAGGTCGGCCAGGTCCAGGCCCACCTCCCGCGTGACTCCGGCGCCGAAGCGGAGATTCGACGTCGCCAGCTCGAAAGCGATTTCATGGGACATCGCGCGATTCCTCCGCGGCTCCCGGATTGCCTCCCACGATGGGGACCTGAATCACGGTCAGACGGCCGCCGGCGAGAGCCTCGCTGAGAGCGGGCGCCAGTTCTTGTGGCTCCCGGATCCGGATTCCCCGCGCGCCGAGCGCTTCGGCGAGCCGGTCGATAGCGATCGGCCCCAGCGAGCTGGCGATCGGTTCGCCGAACTTCTCCAAGTGCCCGATGCGGGTAATCCCCCAGCCCTGATCGTCTGCGACGACGGCTACGAAAGGCAAGGATTGCCGCGCCGCGTTCTCCAGATCGGCCACGTTGAACGTGAAAGCGCCGTCGCCGGCGAGCAGAAGGACCGGCCGGTCAGGGTAGACCAGGCGCGCCGCCATGGCGCCGCCGATCCCCCAGCCGACGACGCCGCTGCGGCCGCAAGTGAGCCAGTGGCCGGGGTAGCGGTCGCAGAGGGCTTGATGCGCCCACTGCCCGATGCTGCCGCCGTCGATGAGCAGCAGTGTCTCCTCAGTCAGCGTTTCCCGCAGTGCGGTGATGATGTGCCAGGCGTGCATGCCTTGCTCGGCCTGCCGCCGGCCCCGCTGCTCGACCGCGAGGCGGAATTCGGCGTTACGCCGTTGCGCCTCGGCCAGCCAGGCCGTGTGAACCGGCCCCCCGGCTTGCTCGTAGCCGGCCCGGAGCGCCTCCCAGCCGGAATCGAAAAAGACGATGCGCGCTTCCGGGGCCACAGCCCCAGGCTGGAGAAAGCCGACCCGGTAGTCCGGGGCGGCGCCGGCCATGATGATGCAGTCGGCGTCCGCCAGCAGCCGCGGGCCGCCGGTCGCCGCGCCGATCACCCCCATGAAGGTGCTCGCGGGGCGATCGATAACGCCACGGTCCCAGATCGGCACGACCACGGGGATGGCGAAGCGCTCGGAGAAACGAAGCATGGCTCCGGCTTCGCCCGAGTAGTACAGGCCGCTGCCGGCCACTACGAGCGGGCGCTCGCTTGAGGCCAGAGCCGCCGCCGCGGCCTCGGTCTCGGACCGGCAGACCGGTTGTGGTCGGAGGACGCTGCGCGCCAGGTCGCGTTCGGAAACTTCCGCGGTCTGCACGTCCATGGGGAAACTCAGGTGCACCGGCCCGGGTGGCGGACCCATCGCTGCGGCGAACGCCTCGTCGAGAATCTGCACGGCCCGCGCGGGGCAGTCGATCGTCCGGCAATACCGGGTCACCGGGGCGGCCATCGCCGCTTGGGGAAAGTCCTGGAAGTGGCCCATGCCCGCTGTCGCCAGCGGGCCGGCGCCGGTGATCAGCAGCATCGGCGAACCGTCGAAGTACGCGCTGACTACGCCCGTCAGAGCGTTGGCGTGAGCGACGCCTGAGGAGACCGCGCACACGCCCGGACGGCGCGTGAGCCGGCCCGCAAAGTCGGCGACGTAGCCGGCCGTCTGCTCATTGCGGGTGTCCACCAGCCGCAAGCCAGCGCGGCGGGCGGCCTGATACAGCGGATCCAAACCGAAGCCGCATAACGTGGCGATCCATCGGACGCCGTGTTCGCACAGCCGGCCGACAAGCCATTCCACTGCCGTCATTTTCTTCTATTGCACCTTCCTCAATCTACCGAATCTTAATAGAGAGGCGAGGCAGCCCGCCGGGGCCTGCTCCCGGCGCGCTGCCCCTGCGGACAAGGAGCGCAGCCTCGGATGGATTATTACGAAGAATTCGGTGTTCCCCCGGACGCCTCGCTCGAGCAGATCCGGCAGGCGCACAAGCGGCTGGCGTGGCTGCTTCATCCGGACCGGCTCCAGGATCCGGAATTGCGCCGCCTGGCCGAGTGTCAGATGAAGCGGCTGAACGCGATCTATTCCGTGCTGGCGGACCCCGAGCGCCGCCGCGAGTACGATCTGGCGCGGCAGCCGGAGGCCGCCGGGATCGTCCCACCCGTGCTCCCGGTCGAAAACGCCGCGCCGCCGAGGGGCTGGCGGCGAAACGGCGTCTGGGCGATGGCTGCCGCCGCATGCGCCTTCACTCTCTATTGGACGTTCGCGTACAACCCGGCCCGCGGTCCTCAGGCGGCCGCCTTGCTTCCGGTCGGCCAGGCTGCGCTCGAGCCGCCGCAGCCGCCGCCGCAGAAGAACCGGACCGTCCCGGGAACGCGGCGCCGGCCCGCCGGGCAGCGGAACGCCTCCGACACCCCGGCTGCGCCGGCGGGGCCGGATACCGAGGAACTGCGCCGCGCGCTGAAGCAAGTTGAAGCGCAGCGGGACGCGGTTCTGGCGCAAATGGCCAGGCTGAGACTGTCGCTCAACGAACTCCAGCGCTTCGGCGAGGCGCCCCCGACCCCAGGTGCGGCTGCGCCTCCGGCGCCGGGATCCGCCGCCGAGACGCCGCCCTCTTCCACCAGCCCGCGCCTGGCCGGGACCTGGTTCTACGTCCCTCAAACAGTCGACTTCGCTTCAAAAGACCTGTACCCGCCGGAATACATCGATCTCATCATTTCCGAGGAAAACGGCATCATCCGAGGCCGTTATTGGGCGCGCTACCGCGTGCCCGACCGGGCCATTTCCCCGGAGGTGTTCTTTCGGTTTCAAGGCGAGGCGAACGAATCCGGCCTCTACTCGTGGAAGGGCAGAGGCGGCGCCTCCGGTGAAATCCGCCTGACGTTGATTTCCGACGAGGAACTGCAAGTCGTCTGGCTGGCCAACGAGCTCGGCCGGCAGATGGGTCTCGGGTCGGGAACGGCGGTGCTCATCCGCCAGAGGCGCCCCGAACGCTACTGAGGCTTCGAATAGCTCACGAAGGCGAATCGGCGGCTGTCGGGCGCCCACGAGTTGACGTTGATTGTGCCTTGCCCTCCGAACAACTCGGTGACGATCTCGATCCGATCCACGCGCGGTCTGCCGCCGTCGACCGGCATTCGGCGCAGCACGACGTTCCGGTTCGGCGGATGACCTTCCGTCCCTTTCTCGTAGGAGAGGAAAATGATCCAGCGGCCGTCGGGCGAGGGATGCGGGAACCAGTCTTCGCGCTCGTCGCTGGTGATGCGCTCGGCTTTCGAGTCGTCCTCGCCGGCGCCATCGGCCGGAATCCGCCAGATGTCCCAGCTGCCGGAGCGGTTCGAGTTGAAATAGATCCAGCGGCCGTCGGGCGAGTAGTCCGGGCCGTCGTCATAGCCGGGGTGCCTCGTGAGCCGGCGTTCGGCCCCGCCCTCGACGGCGATGTCGTAGATGTCGAAATTCTCCCCTTGGCGTGCGCAGAACGCCAGGCGGCGGCCGTCGGGTGACCAGCCGTGGTAATAACTCGGGCTCCGATCGGTCACCTGCCGGGGCGCTCCGCCCGAAGCGGGCAGCACGTACAGGCGCCCGGCGGAGATGACCAGCCACTTTCCGTCGGGCGAGATCCCGTGGTCGTTGTTGACGCGATCAACCCCGCCGGTGTCCACCAGCTCGGGCGTGGAGCCTCCAAACCGGATCTTCCAGAGCCGACCGCCGGAATTCACCAGCAAGTAGCGGCCGTCGGGCGACCAATTAGGCGCTTCTAACAGTTTCGGCGCCTAATAGACCACCTCCCGGTGCTCTCCGCCGATCGAGAGCACCGTGAGATGGTTTTCCACGGGTTCGCGCTGGGCGTAGCACAGCGCCGCCAGCAAGATGGCGACCGAGAGTTTCATCCAAGACCCCCCTCGGCGGCGAAAATCAGAGCTGCCGCGCCCGAGATGCCGGAACGGTCTTCGACCTGCTGCACGACGATGGGGACGGCCCGGCGCAGCAGGCCGCTTGTGCGCCAGTGTACGTCGCGCTCCAGCGGCTTGAGCAACGCCGCGCCGGCCTCGACGATCTGTCCGCCCAGAATGACGATCTCCGGATCAAAGATATGCAGCAGGCCGGCGATCGCGGCGGCCAGGCGGCGAATGGCCCGGTCGCGGATCAGCGTGGCCAAGCTGTCGCCCTCGGCGGCGGCGTCGAACACGTCGCGGCAGGTGACCCGTTCCGGGTGCTCGCGGAAGCGGTCGGTCAGCACCGAGACGCAGCCGGAATGCACCGCCCGGAAGGCTTCGGCTTCGATCGCATCCGCCGAAAAGTAAGCTTCCAGGCAACCGTGATTGCCGCAGATGCAGACGGGCCCGTCCGGGTCGAGCGTGTAATGGCCGAGATGGCCGGCCACGCCGCCGACGCCGCGCAGAAACTTCCCTTCGGCCAGCACGGCGCCGCCGACGCCGGTGCCGAGCGTCAGCAACACCACGTGACTGCGGCCGCGGCCTGCGCCCCAGAGGAGCTCGCCGGCGAGGGCCACTTTGGCGTCGTTGTCGGCCCGTACGGGCACGTCCAGAGGAATCAGGTCGGCCAGCCGGGTGCCCTCGAGCGGGCGTAGCAGTCCCGGCAGCACCTCGATCCGGGTCGTGCGGTAGTCGATGATCCCTTTGCAGCCGATGCCGACGCCGGCGAGGCCGCCCTCCTGAGGCGCCAGCTCGCGGACGATGGCTGCAAGCACGCGTTTGAACTGGTCCGGATCGATCGGGGTGTCGGTGGCGAGCTGCTTGACAATCCGGCCGTCGTGCGTCACCAGACCGGCTTTGATGCGCGTGCCGCCGATATCGACGCCCAGCGCCGTCATAAACGCAGCCCCGCTTCCAGTTTCTCGTTGGAACGCATCATCTCCTCCCAAGTGACGATGCGTTCCTGATAGGCGGCCATCCGCCCCAGCACTGCCGTCAAATTGCTCTCGACGCTCTCGGCGGCGTTGTTCAGATGCCGGCCGGAGCGGACGCTGTCGGCGAACTGCTTGACGTTGGCGATGGCGCCGGCCCGGAACGTGTCGTCCTTGTCGGCGCCGGTCCACGGCTCATCGCCGGTAATGCGCACGGCGCCGTTGTAGTGCGAATCGACGGTGCCTTTCGATCCGTAGAAGCGGATGCACAGGTCGCTGTAGCCGTGGGTGAATTGCGCCGAGCTGAAGTCGGCTTTGACGCCGTTCGGATACCAGAAGCTCACCAGGAAATGGTCCCAGCAGTCGCCCACATCCACGCGGGCTTTGCGCCCCCCGGTTCCCACCGCCTGCACCGGATGAGCCTGCGCGTACCAGTTGGCCACGTCCAGCACGTGGATGTTCTGCTCGACGATGATGTCGCCCGACAGCACCTTGTCGAAGACCCAGTTGCGCAGCCGGTTGGCTTCGGCCGAGGCCTTGGGGTCGGTTTTCGGCTGGAGCCGGCCGGCGTGATAGTAGACATGCCCGAGGACGAGTTCGCCGATCTGGCCCCGGTGGACCCTTCCGGCCGCCTCCTGAAAAACGGGCTGGGCCCGCGTCTGGAAGTCGACCCAGAAGCTCAGCCGGCCTTGCGCACGGCCGGCAGTCTCGAGAATGCTCCGGCAACCGGCGACGTCCACGGCCACCGGCTTGGCCAGGAAAACGTGCTTGCCGGCCTCCACCGCGGCGGCGGCTTGTTCGGGGTGAAAGTACGGCGGACTCATCACCGCTACGGCGTCGACCTCCGAGCCGGCCAGGTCGCGGTAGCCGTCCAGGCCCGAGAAGACTTTCGGATCTTTCAGGCGCAACTTCGCGACGATCGAATCGATTCGGTCGCCGAACGGGTCGTGCACGGCGGTGATGCGCGCGCCCGTGTGTTCCTGAAACAGCTCCCCGATGAAATGGCCGCGGCCGCCGCAGCCGGTAATTCCCAGCCGCAGCGCGGAGTTGGCCTGATAGGTGAAGACCGTCTCGGGCTTCAGGATCATCAGGCCCGCGGCCGACTGCAGGAAGCGCCTTCGTGCTCGTTCGTTCATGGCGTGTGTTCCTCCAGGCGAAGTTCCCGGCGCACGCGGTGCACGCCTTCGACCAGGTTGGCCAGCTTCCGCCGCGCCGCCCAGCGCGCCGTCTGGCTGAGCCCGCAATCGGGTGCGAAGGAGAGCCGCTCGGGCGGCGCCAGCTCGAGGCACCGGCGCACGCGCGCGGCGATGTCCTCCGGCGTTTCGATGTAGTAACTCTTTACGTCCACGATGCCGACGGCGACGTCGCGGACCTCGGCGATCCGGGCGATCAGCTCGATTTCGGCGAACTCGCGGCTGGCCATCTCCAGATGGATCGCGTCGACGTTCAGCTGCAGGACGGCCGGAAACATCGGCGCGTAGCGCCGGGGACCGACGGCCCGGCCTTTGTAGTTGCCGAAGCACAGATGGGTGGACAACCGGCAGCGGCCCGCCACCGGCGCCACCGTGCGGTTGAAGACGTCCACCAGCCGATCGGGATCCTCGCGGTAAGCATAGCAGCTCATCGAAGGCTCGTCGACCGTGATCTCGCGGCAGCCGGCCGCCACCAGCTCTTCGAGCTCGCGCCGCACGACCGGAACGAGCGCTTCGGTGACGGCGTACCGGTCCGGGTATTGCTCGTTCGGGATCAGACGCCCGCTGAGCGTGTAGGGTCCCGGCACGCTTGCCTTGAGCGCCGGTCCGGGCGGCGCCAGGCGCCTCAGCCGCTCGAATTCGGCCACTACGCCGAGCCCTCGCGGCGCCGCCAGCGTCCCGACGATCCGGTGCCGGCCCCGCTGGTCGTGAGCCGGCGGCCCGAGCCGGCGCGGCGGCTTTTCCTCCCGCTCGATCCCCTCAAGATAGCCGTAGAAGGACAGGTTGAAGTCCAGGCGCGTCTGTTCCCCGTCGGTGATGACGTCGAGTCCGGCGGCCACTTGGTCGTGCACGGCCGCCGTCACCGCATCTTCCTGCGCCTCGCGGAGATCCTCGGGACCGAACTCGTCCAGGTGCGCGGAAACGTACTCGAGCCATCCGGGGAAGGGATAGCTGCCGATGACGGTCGTGCGCAGCGGTTGCTCTTTCATGAAACCCTCCAGCCTCCGTCGACCGCGAGCACCTGGCCGGTGATGTGGCGGGATTCGTCCGACAGGAGGAAGATCGACGCCCGGGCGACATCCTCGGCTTCGAGAATGCCGCCGGCGAGAGGCTGCTTCTTTTTCATGTACTCCATGATTTCGGCGTCACCCTGCGCGCGGAGGCTCATCGGGGTGCGCACGAGGCCGGGCGCGATCACGTTGACGCGAATCTTGCGCGGGGCGTAGTAGGCGGCCATGGCCAGGCTCAGCGACACGACGCCGCCCTTGGCGGCCGCGTAGGCGTGCGTGGCGAAGTAGTCGGCCTGGGGAGAAAAGGCCGAAACGCTCCCCATGTTCAGCACCGTACCGCGCAGCCCGTTCGGGCCGACCGGCTGCCGGAGCATCTGGCGGAGGACGCAGCGGGAGAGCAGGAACATGCTCTTGAGGTTTACCGCCAGCGTCCGGTCCCAGCCCTCTTCGCTGCACTGGTCGAGCGGCCCGTCGCCGTAGCGGCGCCCGCTGGCGCCGGCGACGTTGTAGAGCGCGTCGATGCGCCCGAAGCATTCCAGGCACCGGGCCACGGCGCGCTCCACGGCCGCCGCGTCGGTCAGGTCCGCTGCGGCATAACGCAGCCCCGGCACTTGCGACGCCAGAGCCTCGCACTCGGCCCCGTCGAGACTGACGGCGAAGACGCCGGCCCCTTCCTCGCCCGCCAGGCGCGCCGTCGCGGCCGCAATGCCCGAAGCGCCCGAGATCAGGCAGATCTTGCCGGCAAGCCGAGACGGCATACTCTTACCGGTACAGATGCGCCAGGCTCCGGCGATAGGCATCGTAGAAGCGTTCTAGCTGCTCTTCGGCGCTCGTGTTTCCGACGAACTGATGGCTGGGCAGCAGCACCGGCTGGTGGCCCCGCGCCAGCAGGCGCGCGGCGGTCTCGCACCGGATCATGTTGATGATCATGGCGCCCGTCACGGTCGAAGCAGGCCCGGTTTTCCACTCCAGGCCCTCCAGTTCCAGAAGGCAGTCGCCGGGCGGGCATTGGTTGTCGATGACCACGTCGGCGTAGTCGAGGAGCTTCTTGCCGGACGGATGAGCCGGCGGCGAATTCTCGCAATGTTGCCGCGAGAGAAGCGCCACCAGCGGCATGCCGCGCCGCTTGACGCCTTCGGCCATTTCGACGATCACCGGCCGGATGCCGCTGGTCGAGACGAGGATGAAGGCGTCGTTGGGCCCGAATTTGAAACTCTTCAAAATCTCTTCGGCGTAGCCCAGGTACTTTTCCAGGTACAGGGCCGCACGAAGCCCGTTAGTCCCGACGATGCTGGCGTGGTTGGAGAGGGCTTGCTCGACCAGGGCGACAAAGCCCGCAAAGCAGCCCTGCCGGGGCGTCATCTCCTCGGCCATCATGCGCGAGTGGCCCGCGCCGAACAGGAAAACCAGGCCGCCGCCGGCGATCGAAGCGGCGCAGATCTCGGCCGCTCGGCCGATGTTGTCCAGTTCCGTCTGCGCGAGGCGGTCTAGAAGCGCCAGCGCCCGCCGGTGGTATTGCAAAGCTGCGTTCATCGGAGGTTTCGCCAAGAATTTCGGTAGATCCCTCACGCCATTGTCCTACAGGCGCGGCGGCGTGCGGAGGCGCGTCCGGTGCGATACTGGCACAGCGGGACATGCGCGAGGACAAGTTGCGGCGGCTTGCGAGACGTTTGGACGCCACGGCCCGGGAGATCGAGCGGCGGATCCAGGAGGAAAGGAGAATCGCCGGTTTGCGGCGCGCCGCCGCCGTGCAGCTCCACGGAATTTGCCTGAACTTCGTTTGTGCGGTGAACGCGCTCACGCGCGAGATCAAGCTCGAGCTGGCGCCCCCGGACTACTCCGAGGACTCCTTCCGGGATCCCGGACCGAATCTGCTGCAGATCAACGCCTCGGGCCGGATTGTCCAGCTCGCTTTCGCCTCCTGCGAGCCGATCGTCTCCACCGAAGCGTTCGCGACGCCGTACATCCTGGAAGGCGAGGTGCGCTGGTTCAACCAGCAATCTCTGGAAGGCATGAGCGTCCGGGAGCATCTGCTGTTTTACTGTCTGGACAACTCGCGGCAGTACTGGCTTTGGTTGGACTCGCAGACGCACCGCCGCGGCCCGGTGGACGAAGATTACTTGGCGGACCGGTTCGAGGAATTGCTCTGAAGCGCCTGCCGTATCCTATTGCCTGATGGGCTCCCCGATCCATGTGGTGCTCGCCGGCGGAATCGCGGCTCTGGGCAAGGACCTGATCGCGGCGCATCTGGAATGCGAATGCCGCCTGAGCGTCCTCGAAGGCCCGGATGCAGTCGCCCAAAATCGTGAGATCCTCGAAGAGGCCGACGTCGTCGTGGGCTGGCCGCTCAGCGCCGAGCTGGTCGTCGCCGCCAGGAAGGTGAAGCTGATTCAGGCGGCCGGGGCGGGCGTCGACGGGCTGCCGCTGGAGCTCGTGCCGCCGGGGGCCGTCGTGGCCAACACGTACCATCACGAAAGCTCGATCGCCGAGCACGTCGTGCTGGCGATGCTCCTGTTCACGCGCCGTCCGCTCGACTATGACCGGCGTTTGCGCGCGGGCGCTTGGCGGGGCAGTTGCATCTGGGGACAATGGCCGGAGCTCGAAGTGCTCGCCGGCAAGACCGTGCTGCTCGTCGGAACGGGCCACATTGCGCGCGAGGTGGCGCGCCGCGCCCGAGCGTTTGCGGTCAGGACGGTGGCCGTTTCCCGCCGTCCCGAACGCGCTCCGGCGGACTTTGACCGCACGGTCGGCTACGGCGAGTGGCTGGAGGAGCTCAGCGAGTCGGACTTTCTCGTGCCCTGCTGTCCGCTCACCGCCGAGACCGAGGGTCTAATCTCGGAGAGGGCCATCGCCCGGATGAAGTCTTCGGCGGTCCTCATCAACGCGGCGCGCGGCCGCATCGTGGACGAGCGGGCTCTTTACGAGGCTCTCCGGGACGGCCGGATCGGAGGGGCGGCGATCGACGTCTGGTATCGCTATCCGGCGGCGCCCGACGAGCGGTGTCTGCCCTCCGAGTACCCCTTCCACGAGCTGCCGAATGTGCTTCTGA
>JBBIMZ010000051.1:0-12341 GCA_037444135.1 Solibacteraceae bacterium | reverse complement strand
GTGCAGTAGTGCTCGTCGACGGCGTTGGCGCGCATGGCGCGCCACTTGTAGTGGTCGCCTTCGAGCCAGATCTCGTAGAGATTCGCAAAGCGCCGGTTCTCGGCAATGTCCTTGGGCGAGAGGTGGCAATGGAAGTCGAGAATCGGCTCGCCGGCGGCGAATTCGTGATAGAGGCGCCGGGCGGCCGGCGGCGTCAACTGGAAATGGTGATGGATGAAGGGCATGGGCTTCTCAACAGGTTGGGCCCAGAAAGAGCGGGCGGATGTGGCGCTCGAACAAGTTGGTGGTGACGTTGCGGGCGATCGAAGCCTCGCAGGCGGCGACGAGGTCCAGGTAGCGCGCGCCCAGGCGGGCCGCGATCTTGTAGGCGACATGCAGCAACTGCCGGAGGTGCGGGTTAAAGCGCGGGCAGTCCGGCTCGTGGCGAAGCGCTGCGGTGAACTCCTCGCCCGTCCAGGCGTGCACCGCGCCGGGCGGCGGGAGGGCCGCCGGGTCGATGTCGATGACGGCGCCGTAAGGCGCGCAGAGCTCTTCGCGGTGCGCGTAAGCTTCGGCGTAGATCTCTTTGGCGAGCGCCAGGCCCTCCCCGCCCGCCTCGGCCAAGCCGATCAACTCCTCGAGCCACGTGGTGCCGGCGGTTTTCAAATGCACGCCGGCGTCGAAACGCTCAAGAGCCCGGCGGATCGGCGCGTAGAGCGAGAACTTGTCACTGCCCGAATGGACGCTGAGTTTCAGGTTCGAGGGCAGCCCGTAGCACCGGACGGCGTTCGCCACGACGGCCAGGTCCTGTTCGAACTCGCGGGCGAACTCGCCGACGTCGCCGGCGTAGTCGACCCCCTTGTTGAAGCGACCGGTGAATTTGGGGGCGATCGTCTGAACGGGGATGCCTTCGTCAGCCAGGGCGGCGAGGATCACGAGCAGTTCCGGGGGCGTCTGAGGGCGGTCGGTTTCATCCATCGAGACCTCAGTGATGAAAGCGCCGGCACCTTTGCGGGCCGCGATGTGGCGGTAGATGCGGCCCGCCTCTTCGACGGCGAACAGGTACTTGCCGGCCACGGCCGCAATCAGCTCGCGCGTGGTCTCGAAGGGCCGGCCGATACCGGGAACCTGGAGCGTCCCGACCAGCTCGGCGTGGCGACCGAGGAATGCGTCGACGGCGGCCGGCGAGGCCGGGCGGCCGATCGCCTCGGCGACGTCGATGGTGAAGAAGTCGCAGGGGTCGAGGAACGCCTCGACGCTCGCGAGATGGATATGGTCGGCGTCGACGAAGTACGGCCGGGTCCACCCTAATTCGCGCACAGCGGCGTCGGCCGCTTCTCGTGTCGCGGCGGGCGTCGAACCAATGATCGAGTGTTCCCGGTAAGACTTGTTCCAGACGGGAATGACCTCGACGCCGGCCTCTGCGGCGCGCCGGCAGGCTTCGAGCTGAGCCTTCGCCTGGCGGCCGAACCGGTCGCCGACGCCGAGCGAGTACTTGGCGAGCGCAAGCGGTGGGTTCATCCTTGACGATTGTATCGGGTCCCGCCTTGCGCGCGAGCGCGAAAAGGTTTAAAGTAAAACCAAACGGGTGCGGTAGAAGGGGAGGCGGCCATTTTTCCACTACGACTTTGCCGGCGGGCGTTGCTCCGGCTGGGAGCGCTTGCGGCGGCCGATCACGTAGCGGCGCTGCCGCGGCCGGAGGACAAGCCGCCCGGGAAACGAAAAGTCGTCATCGTCACGCTGGGGGGCATCCGGCGGCAAGAGAGTTTTTCCCTCGAGGGCACGGCCAACATTCCGCACTTGTACCGCGATCTGCTGCCCAAAGCGCTGTTTTACCCCTATGTGATGAACGAAGGGGTGACGGCGCACGTCAACACGATCTCGAGCATTCTGACCGGCGCCTGGCAGCAGCTGGACGACTGGGGCAAGCAGGCGCCGCGCCAGCCGACGCTGTTCTGGTACTTGCAGAAGCATGCCGGTCTGAGCCCGATCGACACCTGGGTAGTGACCAGCAACAAGGCGGTGACGCGCAACATCGGGCTCGGCACCAACGTGATCCTCTCCAAGCAGCTCATGGTCGAGGCCGTCGAGCGCATCATTCTAGGGCAGAGCCGGCGACGGATGCTCACGCGCGACAACGTTTACGAAGAGATGAAGGCGATCGTGCTGGCCGAGTACGAGCGGATCGGCTGGGCTGTGCCTTCCATGAACCCGCTCGTGATGGACGCGCTGCTGGCGGGGTTGACGGAATTTTTCACCGGGCCGGAAGGGCTCACCGGGGGCGACGAACTGACGTTCGTCATGGCGCGCGAGGTCATGCGGCGCCTGGCGCCGGCCTGCGTGGTCATGAACTTTTCCGGCGTCGAGGTGGCCCATTCAGGAACCTATTCGCTCCACTTGGCGGGCATCCGCAACGAGGATGAGCTCTGCTACAAGTTGTGGCAGTTTCTCGAATCGGATTCGAACTACAAGGGCCGCACGACGCTGGTGATCCTGCCGGAATTCGGGCGGGACCCGGACGGATCTACGACCAACGGTTTCTTCAACCATCGCACGGACACGAAAGTGTGCCGGCTGAGCTGGATGATGGTGCTCGGCGAGGCGGTGCGCGAGCCCCGGGTCGAGGAGCGCCTGGTGCGGCAGATCGACGTGGTGCCGACCGTCGGCACGCTTTTCGGCGTTGACGCCAGGCAGGCCGAAGGACGGAGGCTGGACGAGTTTGCGCTCTGAGCCCAGGCCGGTCATCGGAAAGGAGCTGCTGGCGAAGCTGCCGCGGACCTTCTTGCCGGTGCTCAACGATTACCTCCGCCAGTGGGACCTGCTGTTTCCGGCCGAACGGCGGCCGATCCGGGCGACGCTCGACTACCTGGCGCAGCTGGCGCCGGCGGAGTTCGACGCGCTCGTGGCGCCGATCAAGCGCGTCGAATCACAAATGGACCTGTCCGGCTGGCGGGCCGGGACCGAGCACTTGACGATCGAAGCCACTTCGGTGCTGGCGCGCTCGCCGCGCTATCCGGAGTGGCGGGCCGAAGTGGCCCGGCTCTTCGAGCGGATCAACGCCGTGATCGGAGAGAGCCCCTATGCCCGGTCCGGCAAGCTCATCGTGAGCCTTTTGCCTGCGGGCTTGCCGCTCGCCACTGAGCCGCTCTGGCCGCGCCTGGCGCGCCACGGCCGCTGGTTCGAGCTCGAACGGCCGTTCGGGGAGGACGGCCTGCGGCTGGTGCGGGCTCTGGCGGAACGCAAGCCGCTCGAAGGCAGCGATCCGGTCGAACACACCTGGGTGATCGAAAGCGAGGCGCGCTTTGCCGGGCTCGCGGACTGCCCCAACCTGACCGTGTTGTCCTACGAGGCTCTGGCGCCGGCGCGGAACCAGTTCCGACGGCGGATGAACGAGATCGAAAAGGATCTCCGTTCGGCCGACGAAACTTTCGACAGCCTCCGGAATCTGAAGATCGAGTTCTTGCTGAGCGGTCCGCCGGAGAAAGATGCGCGGCTGCGGGAATTTATCCGAAACCTGTTTCTGAGCGGAAACGGCGCGGTTCTATTTAATAACTCCTTCGTGCAATGGGGGGCGCACGAGGCGCTGCGCCGCGCGCAGCCCCAGGCGCTGGTGTGCGCCTTCGGAATTCGCCACAAACTGAAGCCGTTCAGCAGCCTAGTGCTGTTCGAGGATCAAAACCGCGCCAATCCCGTGCCGGATACGCCCGATCCTGCCGGCTCGCTCGCGGATATCCAGGTGCTTTGCGATTACGTCTACCTGGGCGCCCAGGGCCTGGAAAGCTACCGCGATCGGACGCTGTATCTATTTGCCGCCGCCGATTCGGAGATGCTCTTGCTGATTGCGCCGCCCGCGGCCGGGGCGAAATTGCCCGGGCGGGGTGTGAGCCGGATCAAAGCGGACGACCTCATACAGATTGCCCTGCCCTGGCTGGAGGCGGGCTGAGGCGGCTCAGAGCTCGTAAATTTCCAAAAATAGTTTGGCGATCATCTTGACAGCAACGTTCGCCGGACACATAATAAATCTGACCTGGACCGATCGCCCGAGATCGATCCGGCGGGGACTTGTAGCTTTGGATATCTGAGAAGGGGACTCCATGAAGAGGCTGGTTTCGTTGGTAGTTGCAGGGTTGGCATGCGGGGTTCTGCCCGCGCCGGCCCAACGTGACTTGGCAACCGTGGTGGGTACGGTGACCGATCCGACCGGCGGGGTGATCGCTGGGGCGAAGGTGACCATTACCGAAGACGCGACTGGTCTGGCCTATCAGGTGCAGACCGACAACGCGGGCAATTACATCCGGACGGCATTGAAGCCGGGCGTGTATTCGCTGCAAGTGGAGGCGACCGGGTTCAAGACCGCGATTCAGCGCAACGTGCTTCTGACGGCGGGCGACCGCGTGCAGGCGAACCTGGTCCTGCAAGTGGGCGAAGTGACCGAGTCGATCGAGGTCTCGGCGGCCCCGCCGGCGCTTCAGACCGAGAGCACGATCATCGGGCAGACGTTGCAGTCGAAGGCGGTCAGCGAGCTGCCGCTGGCCGGCCAGCGCAAGTTCACGTTCCTGGCCCGGCTCTCGCCCGCCGTTTATCCGGCCGAGCCGGGAGCGCGCGACGCCGCCGGCGGAGGGTTTTCGGCCAACGGCGTGCGCTCGAACGGCCAGAACAACTTCCTGCTGAACGGCGTGGATAACAACGTCAACGTGATCGACTTCATCAACCAGACGGCGTATGTGATCGGGCCGTCGGTCGAGGCGATCGGCGAGTTGAAGATCATGACCAACGGCTATAACGCCGAGTACGGGCGCGGGGCCGGCGGCGTGATCAACGTCACCATCAAATCGGGGACCAACGACTTCCACGGCGTGCTGTTTGAGAACCTCCAGAACGACAAGCTCGACGCCAACAAGTGGGAGAACAACCGCGCCGGCGCGGCTCGGGGTCCGTTCAAGCAGAACCAGTTCGGCGCGGCCGTCGGCGGCCCCGTCATCAAAGACAGGCTGTTTTGGTTTGCCGACTATCAGGGCATCCGCATCCGGTCGACCGGCGGGGCGGTTCCGGGTCTCGGCAATACGTTCACCCGAACGATCCCGTGGCCGGAGTTCAAGACCGGCAACTTCGCGCGGCTGCTGACCGGCCGCACCGTGGGCACCGACGCGCTGGGCAACGCGGTGATGGAAGGCGGCATCTACGATCCGCTGACCGAACAGAGAATCGGCAACGCCCGCGTCCGGCAGATGTTTCCCGGCAACATCATTCCGCCTTCGCGGATGGATCCGGCGGCGTTCAAGCTCATCGGCCAGTACCCGAATCCGAATCAGAACCTCAGTGATCGTTTGCCGAACAACAACTACATCGTGGTTACCTCCGGCCGCCAGCAGAACGATCAGGGAGATCTGCGGATGGACTGGCGGGCCACCGACAAGGACATCGTTTTCGGCAGCTTGAGCTGGTCGGAGGAGTCCAAGTTCCAGACTCCGCCCCTGCCCGGCCTGCTCGATTCAGGAGGCTTTGCCGGCGAAACCGAGGAGAACAAGAGCCGCAACGCGATGTTGAGCTGGACGCGCGTGTGGACGCCGACGATTTTGACCGAGACACGCCTGGCTTACAGCCGGCTGGTGACGCAGCGCGTGCAAGCCAACTCGACCGTGGACGCCTTCAAGGAACTGGGCATCGGCGGGTTGAATCCGATCAGCGCCTATGCGCAGAACGGCGGGCTGCCGGCGCTCGTGCTCGAGAACTATTCGACCGTCGGCGGCTCCGAGTGGCTGCCCACTCTCGAGTACAGCAACGTGTGGGACTTCGTCGAGAATGTCTCGATCAACAAGGGCGGTCACGCGTTCAAGTTCGGATTCGAATACCGGCCGATCGGCTTTCCGTTCTTCCAGGTGCCCTCGCCGCGCGGGCGGCTGGATTTCACCCAGGAGTGGACGTCGGCCGGAACCGGCTTCGCCGGACCGACCGGCGACGCCATCGCCACCTGGCTACTGGGCAACCCGACCGGGAGCTCGCGCATCACGACGGCGAACTTCATCTCCTCGCAGAAGACGGCCTATGCCGGCTACTTCCAGGACGACTGGAAGGTCTCGCGCAAGGTGACGCTGAACCTCGGCGTGCGCTACGAGCTGTTCTCGCCGATCGGAGAGAAATTCGGACGGCAATCCGGCTTTGAGTACGCCAAGGACATCCGCAAGCAGATGACGCTGGTGATTCCGAAGGGTCCGAATCAGGATGCGCCGCTGCCGCCGAATTTCGGCGCGCAGTTTCCGCAAGTGGCCGTCGAGCGCGGCGTGGTGGACAAGTACCTGATCGAGTGGGACAAGACCAATATCTCGCCGCGCTTCGGCATCGCCTGGGAGGCGCTCAACAGAACCGTGATCCGGGCCGGCTACGGCATCTTTTACGGGGGCGAAGAGAACCAGGGCGGGGATCCGAATCGCGGCGAATCAGTGCCCTTCAACCAGGAGGCTCAGCTGATCGCGCCGACCGAATTCGACCAGAACCCGTTCATCAAGCGTTTCTCGGAGGGCTTCCCGCTCGACGTCTTCTCCCTGCCGGCGCCGATCCGCTTCCGCACGCCGGCCTGGAACTTCCGCAACCCGCTGGTGCACAAGTGGAACTTCGCCATTCAGCGCGAGCTCGGATGGAACACGGTGTGGGAGGTGTCCTACATCGGTTCGAAGGGGAACCGCTTGGTGGTGTTGTGGAACGCCAACAACCCGGTGAACCATCCGGATCCGGCGGCCAACCGGGCGGCGCGGCATCGACACGGACATGACAGAAGCCGCCAGTTTCGGCATGAGCAACTACCACGCGCTGGCCTCCAAATTGGAGAAGCGTTTCTCGAACGGGCTGGACTTCCTGGCCTCCTACACTTGGGGCCACGCGCTGACTGACGTCGGCACGACGCTGACCGGCGGCGGCATCACGCGCGACGGCCGCAACATTCACGGCTCGGCGTACGCCCACGCCAACTTCGACGTCCGTCACCGCTTCGTTTACAGCTTCCTGTATGAACTGCCGTTCGGCCGAGGCAAGCGCTACACGCTCGGCAGCGGAGCGGCCGATACGCTGCTCGGCAACTGGCAGATCAACGGAATTCTGACGCTCCAGACGGGCTTCCCGCGCAGCATCGGCACTTCCTTCAACAGTTGCGCCTGCAACGGCCGGACGGCCGACGTGGTGCCCGGCAAGAACCCGAACAATCCGCCGCCGGGCGGCCGCACGCCGGACCTGTGGTTCGACACCAGCGCGGTCGTGGCGCCGGCGCTCGGCACGCCGGGCAACCTGGCCTCGATGGCGATCTTCGCGCCGGGGACGCGCAATCTGGATTTCTCGGTCTTCAAGCGGTTCCCGCTGACCGAGCGTTTTGCGCTGACGTTCCGGACCGAGTTCTTCAACCTGTCGAACACGCCGCAGTTCGACCCGACGCAGATGTCTCTCACCCAGGGAGCAGGCGGATTTGGGCGCATCGGCGGGACGATCTCGGGCACGGAGCGACACGTTCAGTTTGCTCTGCGGCTCGAATTCTAGGCTCGGCCTCCAGGTCCCGGCTCCGCTATCCTTCAGGTATGGGGGCCGGGACCTACCGCACGCTCCTTGTCGCCATTCTCGCTGCAGTTTGGCTTGCGGCGAAGCCGGAGGCCGAAACGGAGAACCTCCTGCGGGATGGGTTACTTGCCCTGGACCGAGGCGATCTGGCGGCGGCGCGCAGGGACCTGGAGAAAGCCTCCAAACTGAGTCCCCGGGAACCGCGCGCGTGGCTGGCTCTGGCTCAGACCTATTGGAGGTCCGGTCTCAAGCGACAGGCCGCCGCCGCCGCGGGTCGTGCGGCGTCGCTCGGGGGAAACGAACCGCTCATCCAGCGAGGCTTGGCCATCTTTTACACGGAAGCCGGCGAGTGGGACCGGGCGGCGCGGTTCGAGTCGGCCTATGCGGCGGCGACGGGCGATCGCGATGCGGCCGTGCACGCGGTGATGCTGTTTCTCCAAGCCGGGCGCGCTGAAGCGGCGATCGAAACTGCGCAGCGGGCACTGGCGGCGGACAACCACGCGAAGTTGCGGGACGCGCTGGGCAAAGCCTACCGCGCCGCCGGGGATCCGGGCAAAGCGCTCGAAGCGTTTCAGGAGGCGATCCGGCTGAATCCTTACGAGGAGGAATACTATTTCGATCTGGCCCAGTTGCTGATGGCGCATCACAACTTCGACGCCGCCATCCGGGTGCTTGAAGCTTCCAAGCGGGTCATCGCCCGGAGCGAGCAGCTCGAGCTGGCGCTCGGCGTGGCCTATTACGGGCAGCGCCGGTTCCAAGACGCCGTCGATGCCTTCCTTCGGACCATCGACCTGGCGCCGAAGCTGCCGCAACCCTATCTTTACTTGGCCAGGATCCTCGAGCACGCCAGCGCGCGCATGGCGGAGATCCGGCGTCGGTTCGCCGCTTACGCGGCGGCGAATTCAAACGATCCTGCGGCGCAGTTCCTGTATGCCAAGGTCCTGATGGCGGCATTGCCGCCGGGAGGCTATCCGCCGGAGGCCGTCGAGGCGGAAGGGCTGCTCAGACGCGCTCTCGAGCTCAAGGCCGATGACTGGGAGCCGCACTATCTGCTGGGGACCTTGCTCGAGCGCAAAGGGGAGACCGAGGCCGCGGCGCGAGAGCTCGAGCGCAGCGTCGAGCTGGCTCCGGACAACCCCGTGCCGCACTTCCCGCTGGCCCGCGTCTATCTGAAGCTGGGGCGGAAGGAGGAAGCGCAGCGGCAGCGGACGCTTTTCAAGGAGCTCACGTTAAAGCAGGAGAAAGCGATTGAGGAGCGCGCTGCGTCGCTGAAGAAGCTCGAGTTGACGGTGAGATGAGGCGGCGGAGAGGCGTAAGCCGGAGGGGTTTTCTCGAGGCGGCGGCCGCAATCGGCTGGCTCGAGAGCGCGGCTGCTCCGACGCGGGCCGCGCCGGTGGCGGTCGCATTCCGCAAACCCAGCCCGTACGAAGCTTTGAGACGGCACATAGCGCCAGGCCCGGACGGCTTTGCCGGCGAGCAAGAGGCGATGCAGATTGCCGCCCTGCTGAACCGGTTGCCCCAGGAGCGGGCCCTGCCGCTGGCGGAGGACTTCCGCGGGCTCTCTCCAAAGCCGGCGCGCTACGAGACGGTGGCGCCGGACGTCGCCCGGGCGGTCTACGATGAGCGAGACGAGCGCTTCGGCGAGGGCTTGGCGGGCTGGCTGGAATCGCTGGGCCGCGTCCGCGCGGCGCGCTTCTATCCGCTGGCCAGGCCCCAAGTGCGGTTCGAGATTGCAAGTGCCGCAGGCGGGAAGCTCCATTACCGCGTCGGCCTTTGGGAGATGGAATGGCGGCAGAAGCGGCTGGCGCGGTTCCGGCCGGTCGAAGAGATCGTCGTTACAGCCGACCTGCCCTGGTTCGAAGACGTCACCGCGCAACTGTTCGGCGCGGACGCCGCCTTCCGCGAGCAGCTCCTTCGCGGCGTCCCGTACTGGCGGAGCCGCCTGGACGTTGCTTCGGGGATCGACATCTACGGCAACAACGGGATCGCGGTGGGGGACATCGACAACGACGGCTGGGACGAGATCTTCGTGGCGCAGCCGGGCGGGTTGCCCAACCGCCTGTACAAGCGGCGGGACGACGGCGCGTTCGGCGACATCACCGCCTCCAGCCCCGATCTGGCGGTTCTGGACGACACGACAGGAGCGCTGTTCCTCGATCTGCGCAACATCGGGGTACAGGATCTGGTCGTGTTGACCGTGAGCGGCCCGCTGCTATTTCTGAACGACGGCAAAGGGCGGTTCCGCTATCGCGAAGGCGCCTTTCGCGCACGGACCGAGCCGAAAGGGACGTTCACGGGGCTGGCGGCGGCCGATTACGACCGGGACGGTAAGCTCGACCTGTACCTCTGCACATATGTGTACTTCCAAAGCGAGGATCAGTACCGCTATCCCGTGCCGTATCACGACGCGCAGAACGGGCCGCCGAATTTCCTGTTCCGGAACGCGTTGACGGCCGGCGGGGAGGGCTATTTCGAAGACGTGACCGAAGCGGCCGGCCTCGGCCGGAACAATAATCGGTACAGTTTCGCGCCCGCCTGGTGCGACTTTGACGGGGACGGCTGGCCGGATCTTTATGTGGCCAACGATTTCGGGCGGAACAATCTCTACAAGAATGAGAAAGGCAAATTCCGGGACGTGGCCGAGGAGGCCGGCGTCGTGGATCTGGGACCGGGCATGAGCGCCGCCTGGTTCGACTACGACGGCGACGGGCTCCCGGATCTGTACGTCAGCAACATGTGGACTCCGGCCGGCATCCGCGTAATTCACGAGCCTGCTTTCCAGCCGGTGGCGCGCGACGGGCTCCTCGAGGCCTACCACCGCCATTCGAAAGGCAGTTCGCTGTTTCGCAATCGCGGCGACGGCACGTTCGAAGAAGCCGGCCCGCGCGAGCACGTCGAGATGGCGCGCTGGTCCTGGAGCGCCGACGGGATCGACTTCGACAACGACGGCGTTCCGGAGGTCTACGCGACGGCCGGCATGCTCACCAACGGCCGCACGACCGACCTGATGAGCTTCTTCTGGCGCCACGTGATCGCTAAGTCTCCGCCGGATTATTCGCCGGCGCCGGAATACGAGAACGGCTGGAACGCGATCAACCAGTTCATCCGCGAAGGCTACAGTTGGGAGGGACGGGAGCCGAACGTATTCTACGTCCGCCGAGGCGGGCGCTACTACGACTTCTCGGGTGTTTCCGGTCTGGATATCGCCGAGGACAGCCGGGCCTTCGCCGCGCTGGATCTGGACGGCGACGGCAGGCTGGACCTGGTGGTGAAGAACCGGCTGGGGCCGCAGGTGCGCGCTTTTGTCAACCAGAGCCCCGGGGAGGGGCGCTCGCTGGCGATCGAACTGCGGGGGACGGAGTCGAACCGGGACGGGATCGGCGCGCGCGTCGAAGTCGAGCATGAAGGCGGGCGTCTGGTGCGCTGGCTGAGCGCCGGCTCGGGATACCTCTCCCAGCACACCAAGCGCCTCTACTTCGGCCTGGGGAGCTCCCGCGTCGCGCGCGTGGTGAGAGTCCGCTGGCCCTCGGGCCGCGAGCAGGAGTTTCCGGATCTCGAGGCCGGCTACCGCTACCGGATCGTCGAGGGCTCGGCGGAAGTCGAGCGAACGCCGTTTCTCGGCCGGCGACCGCTCCCTGCGTCGGTGCCGCTGGCGGCGGACAATCGCGAAGTCTTCGAGCCGGCGTGGTTGCTCGAGCCGGTCCCATTGCCTGAGGCGCGCAAAGGTCCGGGCTTTCTCTGTCTGGTGAGCGGCGAGCGGGTGCAGGCGCCGGCGGGAGTGCCGTTCGAGGTCGTCGATTTGAGCCGGGGCGGGCCGGAACAGGCGGCGGCCTACGCGCTGTTTCGCCGCTACCTGTTCGACTATCGCGCGGATCTGGAGACGCCGCTGCTGCTGCTCGTGGACGAACTGGGGCGGGCCCACAAGGTCTACCCGTTGGTTCCGGAAGCGAGTTTGCTCCGGGAGGATCTGGCGCGGCTGCGGGCGCCGGACCGGCAACGGCTCGCCCTTCCGTTTCCGGGTTGGTACCACGCCGGCGGCAGCCGCAACCACTTCCGCCTCGGGGCGGCATTTTTCTGGGCGGGCTATCCCGAGCAGGGTCTGCCGTATTTGGAGGAGGCCCTGCGGAAGAACCCCGACAATGCGGTCGTGCGGCTGGCGGCGGGCCAGATCCTGCTCGAGCTGGGCCGCCACGCCGAGGCTCGTGGCCATCTGGAGCGCGCGGCGGCGCTTAAACCCGACAACCCGGCGGCGTGGAACAACCTCGGCGGCGTGGCGATGGCCGAAGGGAATCCGCGGCTGGCGCTGGAACACTTCCAGAAAGCGCTTCGCTTGAAGCCCGACCTGGCCTACGTGCTGGCCAACGCTGCGCAGGCGTACGCGCGGCTGGGCCAATCCGAACAGGCCGAACAGATGTTCCGGCGAGCGCTCGAGGCCGACCCGGAGGACGCCGATTCGGCCAATCAGCTCGGTCTGCTGATTGCCAAGGCCGGCCGTCTGGACGAGGCGCGGGAGTTGTTTCAGCGGGCGATCCGCATCCGGCGCGACCACGCCGGGGCGATCAACAATCTCGGCGTGCTCTACGCCCAGATGCGGAAGCTGGCCGATGCCGCCGCCGCGTTCGAGTACGGCGTGCGAGTGGCGCCAGACGATGAGAGACTGTACTTGAACCTGGCGCGGCTCTACCGCGGAATGGGCGAGCCGGAAAAAGCCAGAAGCGTGCTCGAGCGTCTGCGGGAACGCCGTCCGGAGAGCGCGGCGGCCCGGAAGGCGCTAGAGGAGCTGGAGGGTAGCCGATGATAGATTGAGCCATACTGCTGGT
>JBBIMZ010000050.1:12034-12465 GCA_037444135.1 Solibacteraceae bacterium | reverse complement strand
GCTTGCTTGCTGGTGTTCAGTCTGTTGTGCGCCTCCGGTTGGGCCGCTCAGGCCGAGGAGAAGGGCGCCGAGAGCAAGGCGGCCGCAGCGGCTGCGCTCGGACCCGCCGAAACCTTGTCGGGCAAGATCGCCCTCGTCGAGACCAAGGAAAAGCTGCTCGTCGTCGAGGGCGCCGGCGGCGTCACCTACAGTTTCCTGGTGCGCCCGGCCACCAAGATCAGCTCGGGCGGGCAGCGGCTCAAGTTCGAGGAGCTTTCGTCCCGGAAGGGCGCATCCGTGTCGGTGAAGTTCGTCCCGACACGCCGGGGCAACGTGGCCCAAAGCATCGAGATCAGCTAGCGGTTAACAAATTCCTTATTTTCAATCAGTTGTCGGGATTCCCGGCAGGCGGCTTGCCGGGAAGGGCCCGACTGTGCTATTATTGCTGAAAC
>JBBIMZ010000050.1:0-12024 GCA_037444135.1 Solibacteraceae bacterium | reverse complement strand
AGGTCGCCCTAGAGAGCATCTATCGAGATGCGCGCTGTAGGTACGTGCCTTTTCTGCCGGTTCCGGAGCAACGACATGGCTCCCTGATCCGTCTAAACCTTCAGGAAGCCCGCGAGCGGGTGATGAGCGCTCGCGCAATTCCTGCTGACGTCACCGGAGTTCCGCCAGGAAATTCGCAAGGAAAGAGGTGAAACCTAGAGGTATGCCGCGATCCATTTATCCCGAGGAGGTTCGGGAAACCCTCGACGAGCTCGAGGAGGATTTGCTCGAGCCGTTCGAGAGCGAGCCCGACCCGGAGGTCGAAGAACTCGGCGCCGTTGAAGAAGTCGAGGCCGAAGAGGCCCCGCAAACGGATGAGTCTGTCTACTCGGAGGACTTCGTCCGCGTTTACCTGCACGAGATGGGCGCCGTGCCGCTGCTCGACAAGAAGGGCGAAGTCGACCTTGCACGCCGGATGGAGCGCGGTAAGCTGAAGATGCGCAAGGCGATCAGCCGGTCGCCGCTGATCCAGCGGCTGGTGGCCCGCCTCGCCGACGACATCAAGAGCGGCGCCGAAGAGCTCAACGCCTGGGTGGACTTGGTCGTCGGTCCGGAAGACGACGCCGCCGTTCTCGAGCGCCAGCGCAAACAGATCCGCGAGCAGCTCACCGAGATCGCCGCCCTTCAGAAGGAGGAGCGGCGCCTGGCCGACAGGCTCGCCGCCATCAGTCCGGAGAAGCGGAAGCTGCGCCGCCGCTGGGAAGGGGAGTGGAAGCGCTGCCGGGTCCGCGCCTCCCGGCTCATTCGCGCCATCCCCTTCAAGGAGAACGTCTGGAAGGATTACAGCCGCCAGATCGAAAAGGTTTCCGAGGAGCTTGCCCATTTGGCGGCGGAACTCCGCCAGCTCGAGGACCGCACCGACGCCTCGGCGCGCAAACGCATCGAACAGGTCCGCGGCTTCATCGCCGAACGCGAGCAGGAGGCCGGCGCCTCGGCTCGCGAGGTCGAGCGCACCGTCAGTCTGATGCGCGCCGGCGAGCGCGAGTTCGAGTGGGCCAAGCAGCGGCTCGTGGAGGCCAACCTCCGCCTCGTCGTCTCGATCGCGAAGAAGTATCTCAAGCGCGGCATGCACCTGCTCGACCTGATCCAGGAGGGCAACATCGGCCTGATGCGCGCCGCCGAGAAGTTCGACTACCGCCGCGGCTTCAAGTTCTCCACCTACGCCACTTGGTGGATCCGGCAGGCCATCACCCGGGCTATCGCGGACCAGTCGCGGACGATCCGCCTGCCCGTCCACATGAACGAGAGCTTAACTAAGTTCCTCCGGGCCAGCCGCGAGCTGGAGAAAGAGCTCGGCCGTCCTCCGACCAACGAGGAGATCGGCGCCCGGCTCAATATCCAGGTCGAGAAAGTCCAGAACCTGAAAGCGATCTCGCGCGACCCCGTCTCGCTGGAGATCCCCGTCGGCAACGACGGCGAATCCACACTCGGCGATCTGATCGAGGACCGCTGGGGCGTCTCGCCCATGGAAGCGGTCATCAATTCCAACATCCAGGACGAGACCCTCGCCGTCCTGAAGACCCTCTCGCCGAAGGAGGAGAAGGTGATCCGGCTCCGCTTCGGCCTGGGTTACGACCGCGAGCACACGCTCGAGGAGATCGGCGCCCAGCTCGAGGTGACCCGCGAGCGCATCCGCCAGATTGAGGCGAAGGCTCTCCGCGAACTCCGTTCGCCGGAGCGGTTGCGCCACCTGCGCCACCTGCTCGCACAGGTGGAGGAGCGGGCGGCTCAGCGGGCCTGACCCGGCCGCCCACCCCTCACAGCGACCGCAGAAACCGGACGCCCTCGCGGGCAAGCTCGTCTGCCGAGGGCGCCAGATCCCGCCAGATGCAAGCCGCGGCGGCGATCTCGGGGATGTGCGCTCCGAAGCTTTCGATCACCACCCAGCCTTCGTAGCCGGTTTCGCGCAACGCGCCGAAGACCTCCCGCCACTCGACATGGCCGCTGCCCGGGACGCCCCGGTCGTTCTCGCAGGCATGCACGTGGCCGAGGCGCGGCCCCAGCGCCCGCACCGCTCCGCTGATGCTCTTCTCCTCGATGTTGGCGTGAAACGTGTCGAGGGCGATTCGCACCCGCTCGTGCCCCACTTCGTCGCACAAACGCGCCCCGTCGGCCGCCGTATTCAGGAAGTACGTCTCGAAGCGGTTCAGCGGCTCGATCACCAGCGTCACGCCCGCCGCCTCGAGCGTCTCGCCGAGCGCTTGCAGCCCTTCGACGGCCCGCTTCCACTCTTCTTCGGTCCGCCGGCGGCCCGGCAGATAGCCCACCGGGGCGCAGAAGGGCCCCATGAAGACCTTGGCCCCCAACTCGGCCGCCGTCTCAATGCCGCGGCGCAGGAAATCGGCCGCCTGCCGCCGGGCCGCAGCTTCCTCGCTCACCAGGCTCAGCGAGCCCGTCAGAGCCGAGCAGAACGTGCACTCCAGCCCGGCTCCAGCGGCCGCCTGCCGGATCTCGGCGGCGGGAAAGCTCTCGAAGTCAAAGCGCGAGATCTCGATTCCGTCGAATCCCATCTCGCGCGCCTTGTCCAGCAACGCCAGATGCGCGCGGTCAAAGCCGACCGTCCACAGCAGCGTGTTGACGCCGAACCTCATCGGATCAGCCTCGCCGCATCCGGATTGCCAGGGCCGAAATGCTTCAACATCACCAGATTCTCGGTCTGGCTCAGGTTGACGATCCGCACGCCCTCCCGGGCCGCTTCCGCAGTCACAAACAGTTCGTCCTGGGTCATTTCGCCGTAACGGATCAGCGTCGGCGTCGAGACCTCGAACACGCCGATCGCGCCGTGTCCCTGTGTCAGGATCAGCACGTAGGCCGCCGCGTCTCTAATCGTCACTTCGTGCCCGGGAAACACCGTCAGCTCTTTCGCCGAATAGTAGGGCGTCGAGTAGACCACCCACTTTTCCTGGTAGCCCCCGTCGGCCATCTCTTCGGGGTCTTTGACCGGCGCGGGCTCGAAGTAGCGGTGCTTGAAGAACTCCGGATCGAGGTTGGCCTCCCAGTCCAGCATGTCGAGCAGGTAGTCCAGATCGTGGTGGTGCTCCGGCGGGACGTCCTTGACCAGCAGGTCCCACGGCACCGCGCGGCCTTCGACCATGGACTGGAACATGGCGAACACGTCCGAGTTCACCTGAGGCTCGTAAGTCACCAGAGAACCCGGCGCGTGCAGGATTCCGGCATCCACCTGCCAGCCCGTGCCCGGCTTGAGCTTGAAGGCGTGCGAATGGTAGAGGATGCCGTTGTCGCCCTCGTTCCAGCGCTCCAGGCACCGCCGCACGTCATCGCGCGTGGTGCCCGGATTCAGTCCCATGAACGTGTACGGGAAATTGTTCTCCTTCGTGTTGTACTGCGGCGGGAAATAGTAGGCCTCCGGCTTGCCTTTGGCCCCGACGCGCCGGGCGAACTCGTCGCTCTGATGCATGTGATGCGGGATCGGCCCGAGATTGTCGAAGAACTTGCACAGCAGGTTCCAGCCGCCCTGCTCGGCCATCACGTCGGCGCCGAGAAACCGGTCCCCCATCGTCTCGATGGCCTCCTTGAGCAGCACCCGCTTGCCGTGAAAGTCGATGTAGCTCAGGCCCTCGTCTTCGGCCGTAAGCGGCCCGTTGTCGGCCTTCGTCGTCGAGGCGAACCAGCGTTCGTCGATGCCGCCCCGGTGCGCTCCGAGCGCGTACAGGTCGCGCGGGTCCAGCCGCAACCTTCCTCCGGGCATGAGAAACGAGCGGGGCACCCAGCACGGCGCCAGCCGCACGATGCCCTGACCCTCGGCAAGAGCCTCTTTCACAATCTCTGCGTTCGGCATGCTCTGAATGTACCACGAGAGCCGCGCGGCTCAGGCCAGCAGTTCCCGGATCGGCGCCGCGCCTCCGCCGACGAGCGGAACCGGTTCCGAATTCGGAACTTCCATCGTCAGACTGGGATCGATGCCGAAGGCCGCGTAGAGCGTCGCGGCGAGGTCGGCCGGCGTCACCGGCCGGTCTTTCGGGTAGGCTCCGGCGGCGTCGGAGGCGCCGACCACGAGCCCGCGCCGGAGCGGCCCGCCCCCGAGCACCACGGTCCAGCAGTGAGGCCAGTGATCGCGCCCCCCGGCGTAGTTCAGCCGAGGCGTCCGGCCGAACTCGCCGATCGCCGCCACGATCGTGGTCCCCAGCAGGCCTCGCGCGCCGAGGTCTTCGAGCAGCGCGCTGAAGCCCATGTCGAAGACCGGCCCCACCCAGTCGCGATAGGCTTGCAGCCCGCAGAACGGCTCGTACCCGTGACTGTCCCAGCTCGGCTGCCCGAAGACCGTCTCGAACATGTTCACGGTGACGAAGCGCGCTCCGGCCTCGATCAGCCTGCGCGCCGCCAGACAGCTCTGCCCGAACCGGTTCAACCCGTAGCGCCGCCGCAGCGGCTCCGGTTCGCGGTCGACTCCGCACTGGCGCGGCGTGGCGACCGCCGGATCGCAACTCGGGCCCAGAAAGCCGGCGCTCTGACCGTGAGGCAGGTTCGCTCCAGTGGCTCCGATCGGCCCCGGCACGAGCACATGCGCCGGCGCGGCGCCCCGCGAGCCCTTCAGGCGCGCCACGACGCAGCCGATGTGCGGGTGCTCGATCCCGTTGCGAAAGACCCGCCCCGTCTGCACGGCCTGGTGGCCGACGTCGTGCACCGGCATGGCGTTGTGGTGCACGCTCCGCACCAGCGAGTACTTGTCCGCCTGCCGCGCCATCCTCGGGAAGATCTCCGTGATCTCGATCCCCGCAACGTTGGTTCGGATCGGCCGGAACGGGCTCCGAATCCCCGCCGGCGCCTCCGGTTTCGGGTCCCAGGTGTCGAGCTGCGACGGCCCGCCGACCAGCAGGATCAGTATGCAGCTCACCTCCCGGTCCTCCCGGGCTCGCGCGAACGCCGTGCCGCATGCCGCAACGGGCGCCGCGGACCGGAGGAACTGACGGCGATTGAGGCTGGAAAGCATTTCGTTGGTCTCCTCAGCTCGAAGTTTGCCCTCCAGATTACAACAGC
Organism: Solibacteraceae bacterium; assembly: GCA_037444135.1. Lineage (GTDB taxonomy): Bacteria > Acidobacteriota > Terriglobia > Bryobacterales > Bryobacteraceae > CALKXJ01. The sequence continues at coordinate 6,987 of JBBIMZ010000050.1, read as the reverse complement.
TCGACAAGCGCCGGGTGGGCTCTTCGCGCCTCGACAAGCGCGAGGAGTTCCGCCTTAGTGAGCAGGCCGGCTTCCGTGACGAATCCGGTGAACAGATCGAGCGGCGCCTCCTCGAAATAGAAGTTCTCGACGGTAACGTTTTCCGGCGGTTCCGCCAGCACCTCCAACGGCGACTTCGGAGGCTCCGGCGGCGGCAGATAGCCTTTGGGGAGAACCTTCTCGCCGCCAAAAAGGGCATGGCAGGGCCTAGCCCGCGCGCGGGCGGCCAACGCCAGCAGGCTGGTGCCGGCTTTGTTGACGAGCCCCCGCTCGCTGACCGCATCGGCGCCGGTCAGCGCGACCGTCGCCGCCGGCATCCTGGCGTAGATCGCCGCGTCGACGATCAGGTGCACGGCGACCCCTGCCTCTGCGAGGCGGCGCGCCAGCACCACACCCTCACCCTGAGGCCGCGATTCGGTGCAGATGACGGTAATCCGCTTGCCCGCCTCGCGCGCCGCCAGCAGCGCCTCCAGCACCGTCCGGCTCGAGGAGTGCGTCATTACGCAGGTCCCATCTTCGATCAGAACGCTGCCGTGCCGGCGGACGGCTTCGCGCGAGACCTCGAGACCGCGCAGAAATTCCTCGCCCGCTTGCTCGATAGCCCGGCCCAGGCCGGAGCCCTCGCCGGCCTGCTCGCTCCGCCAGAGCACAGCGTTGGCCAGATTCACCAGCGGCGCCATGGCGGGCTGGGCCGCGACGAGCCGCCGGACGAGCTCGAGGAGCATCTGGCGGGCCGCCGGGAGCGGAAGGCCGCCGAGCGCCGGCGCGGCCGAAATGAGCGTTTCCGCAGCTTGCCGGGCCAGCGCCGCCGCGCCGCTGAGACGGTCCAGACGAATTCGTTCGATCCCAGCCTGTACGGCTTCCGGAAGCATCCTGCGCCGCACAGGATATCATGGAAGCCGCGCGCGGCGGCCTCAACCGGCTGCGGCCCGGCGGGTCTTGTGCGCGTTGCCCGGCCGGCCTACTTTCTGATAGAGGGCGGCCACTTCCGCTGGGGACAGCTTCAAGTCCCTGGCCACTGCGGCCGGATCTTCGCCCTGCAAATAACAGCGCTCGAGGAACGCCCGCTCGCGCGCCGAACAATCCCGCAACGCCGCCCGGAGCGAGCCGGGCGCGGTCGCGGGAGGTCGCGGCGGGATTTTTAGGCCGCAGGTATGCGCCGCCTGCCGCACCAGGACGGCGAGCGGTTGAGCGCTGGCGCCCCGCCGGAGCAGATCGAGCAAGACTTCCCAGACGCGCTGAAAGGCCTCCTCCGGATCCGCCGGCGCATAGGTCCGGCGCAGGAAGTACCGGACCCCTGCCCCATAGGCCTGCTCGAGCTCCGACACTGCGTCCGCGTCCCCTGCCCGAATACGATCGAGCAGCGCCTCGAGCTCCCAAACGTCGCGTTCCGCCGACAACAAGATCGCCTGATTTCTTGCGCGATTCAACGGGTCCTCACCGCACAGGACAGCGCGCCGGCGGGCGCCGGACGCCGTCAAGTTCTCCTCGTGGAAGTCTAGTGAGTTAGTGTCCGGAGTCCAGCAAACCTCGCACCCCTCCGGGCGGAGCCGGTTTCTGATACGATCTCTGGACACCCAGTGATGGAAGCCCATGCGACACGGCCGACCCGCGTCCGCCATCTCATCTTGTGGCTGACGGTGGCAGCCTACATGATCACCTACATCGACCGGGTCGTCATCTCGGCTGCGGTTCCGGTCATCCAGCAGGAATTCGGCTTTTCCTTGGTGACCATGGGCTGGATTCTGGCGGCCTTCCGCTGGGGCTATGCCCTCTTTCAGATCCCCGGCGGCTGGCTCGGCGACCGCATCGGGCCGCGGCGCACCCTCGCTCTGATCGTCACCTGGTGGAGCCTGTTCACCTCGGCCACGGCCTTGGCCTGGAACGCCCTCTCGATGGCGGTCTTCCGTTTCTTGTTCGGCGTCGGTGAGGCGGGCGCCTTCCCCATCGCCACGCGTTCGCTCTCCCGCTGGATGCTACCCACCGAGCGCGGCTACGCCCAGGGCCTGACGCATGCCGGCTCGCGCCTCGGAGCCGCCCTGACGCCGCCGATCGCCGTGCTCCTCATCACCACGTACGGCTGGCGCGCGCCGTTCGTCCTCTTCGGAGTTCTGGGTGTGGCCTGGGCCGCCCTCTGGTACTACTACTATCGCGACACCCCCGAGGAGCACCGCTCGGTGAACGCGGCCGAGCGCATGCTGATTCGCAGCGCTCTGGGGACGCGCTCGAGGGTCTCCCGCGCCGTCCCGTGGCGAAGGATCCTCTCCCATTCCAACCTGTGGGTGCTCTCGCTCATGTACGCCCTGTACGGCTACTCGCTGGCGCTTTATCTGGACTGGTTCCCCAAGTACCTGAACGAGCACCGCGGATTCAACCTCAAGCAGATGGGCTTTTATGCCAGCCTCCCGCTGCTGGCCGGCACGCTCGGCGACCTTGCCGGCGGCTGGAGCTCGGATCTGCTGGCCAGGCGCACGGCGAATCTGCGCCTGGCGCGGCGCGCCGTCGGCACGGGCGGATTTCTCCTCGCCGCGCTCGGAATCACGCTCGCCACACTCGCCTCCGATCCCGTCGCCGGCGTCTGGCTCACGTGTCTGGCCGTGTTCGGACTCGAAGCCACGGTGGGCGTTTCCTGGGCTATCCCTCTGGACATCGGGGGCGACTGGGCGGGCTCGGTTTCCGCTGTGATGAACACTTGCGGTAATATAGGGGGCGCGATCTCGCCGGCGCTGCTGCCCTACCTGGTCCGGGGCTACGGCTGGGACGCCCCTTTCCTGCTGGCAGCGGTCCTGTGCGGGGCGGCGGCCATCCTGTTCACCCGGATCGACGCCGCCAGATCGATTTTTGACTCGGAGGTTCGCCGATGAGAATCAGCGCCAGTCGCTGCGTTGCCTGCGGCAATTGCACCTATGTGTGCCCCATGGGCGCCATCTACATCGACCCGGTGCTCAAACGTGCCACCATCGACCGCGACGAGTGCGTCGAATGCTACACCTGCTATAACGGCATGAGCCAGGAGCACCTCAATGCGACCTTCGTTCGCGCCCTGCGCCGCCTCTTCGGCTTTTTCCGCCTTCGCTTCGATCCCGAGCCCGACGTCTGCCCCACCGCCGCGTTCGAACCGGAGGAACTCACTTGGCCGCGCGTCGTTCGTCGCGCCTTCTCCGACCCCAGAGTGCCGCACGAATCCACCGGCGTCGAGGGCCGCGGCACCGAGGAGGTCAAAACCAACGACGTCTCCGGCCGCGTCGGCATCGGCGAGGTCGGCTTTACGATCGAGTTCGGCCGCCCCGGCGTCGGCGTCCGCTTCTGGGAGATCCAGGAGATGACGCGCGCCCTGGCCCGGGCAGGCGTCCAATTCGAAAAACGCAACCCCGTCACGACGCTTCTTAAAGACGCCACCACCGGCGACATCCGCGAGGACATCCTCGGCGAGAAGATCCTTTCGGCCATTGTCGAGATCAAGGTTCCGGTCGAGCGCACCGAGGAGATCATCCGCCTGGTCTGGGACGTGGAGAAGCGGATCAATACGGTCGTGGCGCTCGGCGTCGGCACGCGCTGCGACGCCGACGGCGAGGAGAACATCGTCTCTCCGATCCTCGAGCGGCTCGGCTACCGACTGCACCGGGCCAAGACCAACGTCGGCCTGGGCCGGGCCACCAACCAGCCCGTCCCAGAGCCGGAAACCGTCGCCGCCGGGGGGTAACGCCATGACCAACACGCTGCACCGCTACGGAGACGCCGAGAGCTTCCGCGATGATTTCGTCGTGTTCGCCATGTGTTGCCGCGGCAAGAACGATCAGGGCGCGCTGCCGAAACTCCGGAAGTTCCTCGAACTGGCTTTGCCCTTCCGCCCGGTCAACCTCGGCGACGCCCGCCACGGCGGCGCTCTGCGGCCGTCACGGCAGCTGAACCCCACTGCTCACTGGCGCCGGGACACGCGGCCGGACTTTCAGGCGGTGATCGACGGGCTCGACACCATCACCACCGTCGCCGCCGTCTTCGACAACCGGCCGGCGGCGGAAGCCTTCCTCAAGAAGGTCCGCGAGGCCGGCCTCGGCCTGTCGATCAATATCTCGACCTCGATCGACGGCGCTGACCAGTGCTGTCACGCCGCCGGGATCCCCCGCCACAGCGTAGGCTACTCGCTGGGCTTCGAAGGCAAGACCGACAAGCTGCCCGAAGCCGACGTGCTGCTGCTGAGCACCATGTGCGGGCACGGCATGATCGCCGCTTCGCTGGCCAAGAAGATGATCGACTGGGTCAAGGAGGGCCGCCGCACACCCGAGCAGGCCGCCACGTACCTGACGCGCTTTTGCTCCTGCGGCGTCTTCAACCCGTCGCGCGCCTGCCGCATCCTCGAACAGGCCCGCTCGAAGCGCTCCTGACGCAGATCAGCGGATATAACCCAGGTTCCGGAGCCGCTCGAGCTCTTTCGGATCGACCGATTTCGGCAGCTTCGCCTGAAACGGCACGCGCTCCAACAATTCATCGAGGCGGCGCCGGACTGCCTGAAGGGCGGCGCCGTCAGCGCTCGCCAGATTGCGGCGCTCTTCGGGATCCCGCTCCAGATCGTATAACTCTTCGCCGCCTCCGGCAGACACGATGAGCTTCAGGCCTGCGTGGAAAACGGCAAGCTGGCTGTCGGGGTGCCTCGGCCGCAGCCTCGCCAGATCGTTATCGGTATACGCCTCGGCAAAGACCGGCCGGTCGGCGAGAGCCTCCGGAGCGAGCAGGCTCCGGCCGTGGATTTCCGCCGGGGCTCGAAGGCCGGTCGCCGTGAGAATCGTCGGCATGACGTCGACGAGACTGGCGGGAACGTCCACCGCTTCGGGAGCGGTCTGTCCCGGATAACGGATGATCAACGGAACGGATAATTCCGGCTGGTACAGGCTCTGGGTATGCCCCACGAAGTTGTGCTCGCCGAAAGTCTCGCCGTGGTCGGACGTGACGACGAAGATCGTCTTGTCCCACAGACCGCGTTGCTTCAAGTAGCCTGCCAGCCGGCGCAGTTCCGCATCGATGTAAGCGATCGCTCCGTCGTACTGGGAGACAAAATGCTCGCGCTCGGCCGTCCGGATCGGCCGCTTCTCGCTCACCACGTCCTCCACCAGTTTCACGTAGTCCTGGTAGGTCTTGCGCGGGTTCTTGCCCGGAAACAGCCGATCGTAGGGCGCCGGCGGCACGTAGGGCTCGTGGGCATCCATGTAGTTGAGGAACAGAAAAAACGGCCGCCCCGCCTCGCCGGCTTTCTCCAGGGCCTCGATCCCTGCGGTCGTAATCGCGGCCGCGTCGCGAAACCGCTCGTCCAGCCTTTGAGTGTCCCACGCGAGAGCGAGCAACTCGCGCACGGCCGGCCGCAGGCCGTACCGAACCGCCAGAGGCAGGCACTGGACGGGTTCCCGCGCATCGAGAAACTGGAAACCTTGCATCAGCCCGTAATCCCGCCGCAGGAAGGCGGTGTTGGCTACCACCGCCAGCGTGCGATACCCGTTCCGGTTCAGGATCTCGGCGAGCGTCTCCCGGTCGGCTTCGAGCGGCAACGTGAGCGCGGCGCGGGGCGGATACAGGATCGCCCCGTGCGCCCGCGGGTACAGGCCGGTGAACAGCGATGCGTGGCCCGGCAACGTGAAGTTGGACGGTGCGAAAACGCGCCGGTAAACCGTGGCCTCGCCGGCCAGAGTTCGAAGCCACGGCGTGGTGTCGCGCGAGTAGCCGTAAAGCGAGAGGTGATCGGCTCGCACCGTATCCATGACGGCGACCACCACGTTCGGCCGCCCACCGGCCGGCGGGGCCTGCGTGTCGGGACGGGCCTGCGGGGGATCGGGAACAGCCAGAAGAATCGCGCCCAAAACGGCCGGCATCGCCAGCGCAAGCCCCGCCAGATGCCTGATCGGTACGGCTCGGCTCTCATCGGCGCCGAGCAACCGGTCGCCGGCCGCCGCAGCGACGCCGACCGAGGCCAGCACGGCCGCCGCGATCTTCCAGTTCCAGCTCTCGTAGCCCGCCGCCAGCGGCGCTCCGAGCAGCAGGAGCGAGAGGGGCCACGGTCCGATTACCGGCTGTATCCAGCCCGCCCGCCTGGGCCACAGCAGCGGCGCGGAGCTCGCCGCCAGCAATGCGACACCGACGCCGAGCGCCACGAGGCGCCGCAGGTCACCCGGAGGGGCCGGAGTCCACAGCGTCGCCGCCAGATAAGCCGCCACGAGGCCGAACGCGGCGGCCTGCCGGTAGCCCGTCGAGTGCCCTCCGTGCCGCCTGAGGAGCGCGCCGAGCAGAAGACCGGCCGACGCCCCCACGAAAGCCCCGAGCACCGGATAGAGAAGCCACAGCAAGGTGGTGAAGCGCCACAACGTCGGCTTCACGACCTCCCGGTAATGGGCGAGCAAAGGAGCCAGCGTGAGGAAAACCGTCTCGACGACCGCATAGACCGCCCACGTCAGCGCACCGTAGATCGCGCCTCGCCGCGCGTGCTGGCGCCAGCCGCCGTGCCTCGGAATCCGTTCGGATGTGCTCAGGATTACCTTATCCTACCATCCCGCAGGCGGTCTCCTCGAGCACGCAGATGTCCGGCAGCGACCGGTACTCTTCGGCGAAATCCAGGCCGTAGCCGACCACGAACCGGTTCGGGATCTCAAAGCCCGTGTAGTGGATCTCGACGGGACGCACTCGCCGCTCCTGCTTGTTGAGCAGCGCGGCAACCCGCAGCCGGCGCGGCCGCTGCCGCTCCAGGTGTCCCAGCAGGTATTCGAGCGTTCGCCCCGTGTCGACGATGTCCTCCACCAGGACCACGTCCATGCCCGCAATGGCCTCGTCCAGGTCTTTCGTCACCCGGATGCTTCCCGAGCTCGACGTCGATGCGCCGTAGGAGGAGATTCCAATGAACTCCAGCCGCACCGGGCGCTCGATGGCCCGCGCCAGGTCCGCCAGAAAGAAACAGGCCCCCTTGAG
>JBBIMZ010000049.1:0-12488 GCA_037444135.1 Solibacteraceae bacterium | reverse complement strand
GCGCGTTCAGCAGGTTCGAGAAATCCCCCGTGCGCCACTCCATCAGCGGCACCGTCCGCGCGCCCGGATCGGCCGAGCGCTGCCGCATGCCTTCGTAAGAGAGCAGCCAGAAGAGTCGGTTGCGCCCGTCGAAGGCCTTCGGAACGTAGACGGGCCCGCTGAGCTGAAAGCCGAACGTGTTGATGTTCATCGGCGGCTTGGGAATACCTGCGCGGTTCAGCTCGCTTTGGTTGGCGTTGAGCTCTTCGGCCTGAAAGTATTCAAACAGGTTCCCGTGAAAGCGGTTGCCGCCGGACTTGGTCACGATCGTCACAATCCCGCCGCCCGTGCGGCCGTATTGGGCGTCGTAGGTGTTGGTGAGCACCTTGAATTCCTGCACCGACTCCATCGTCGGCACGTGGATCACCGTGCGGTTCGAGCGCACATTGCTGATGCCGTCGAGCAGCACCTCGTTGTCGCGGTTGCGGCTGCCGTTGATCGAAATGTTGGACGTACCGGCGATATCGAACGAGCGCAGATAGCGCCAGCTACCGGTCTTGATCACGCCCGGGGCCGCCCAGGCGATCTGAAACGGGTTGCGCCCCTGCGTGGGGACGTTGGCGATCAACTCATTGGCGATGATTTGCGAACGCGTCGCCGTCTCGGTCTGGAGCAGCGAAACCTCGGCGGTGACGGTGACGCTCTGCGCCACCTCGCCCAGCTCGAGCGCCACGTCCACGCGCGCCCGGTCCTGGGCTTGCAGGACGATGTTCTCACGGACGAAACGCTTGAAGCCGGGCTTTTCCACCGTCAGGCGGTAAGTTCCCGGAATCAGAAACGGCGTCAGAAAGCTGCCAGTCTCGTTCGTCTCGGTCGTGAACGAGACGTTCTGAGCGAGATTCGTGACCGTGATTACGGCTCCGGCCACGGGCGCGCCGCTCGGGTCGGTGACGATGCCGGTAATGCTGGCCCGTACTTCCTGAGCGGGCGCGGTCGGGATTGCCAGCAGACACAGCACGCTGGCGAGCAACAGACTCGAATGTTTGCGCATGCTGACCCCTTTCCAGCCACCTTCCGGGTGGCTCCGCCCACTTATTGTAGTCCCACCTGCCGCCGGCTTCAATCGGCGCGGCCGACGGGGTGGCGCGTCCGTACGGTATGCGACAATAGCGGCCAGCTTATGAGCCATCCTACATTTCAGCCGGAACCGGCCCACGTTCAGATCATCAAGGCAGCCGACTATCGCGAAGGCTACTCCAACAGCATTCAGGTGCGGGCTAACCTGTGGGACTTTCTGCTCGTCTTCGGGACGCTGAATCAGACCGGACCCGATAGCGTGACGATCGAAGTCTTCCAGGGCATTTACTTAAGCCCGCAGCAAGCCAAGGCGCTCGCCAACGTCCTCCAGCAGAACATCCGCCAGTACGAAGCCACGTTCGGGCCCATCAGGCTCGATCCGATTCCGCCGGAGGGAGCTGTGCACTAGGCCGGTCTTCCCGCGAGCGGGCCAGGAAGCGGAAGTCCGGCGCGATCAGCCGGGCGCCACGGTTGAACGTGAAGTAATGGAAGGCCCACTGAATGAAGACCAGGACGCGGTTCTGGAAGCCCACCAGATACATCAGGTGCACGAACAGCCACGCCAGCCAGGCCGCCAGTCCGTTGAAGTGGAGCGGGCCCAAGTCGGCCACTGCGGCCGCTCTGCCGATCGTGGCGAGGCTTCCTTTGTCGCGATAGCGAAACGGAGCCACCGGCCTGCCGTCGAGCCGCTCGCGGATGGCGCGCGCGACGTAACGGCCTTGCTGGATCGCCACCGGTGCCACGCCGGGAAGCAGATTTCCTCGGGCGTCCTCGGCGTGGGCCAGATCGCGGATGACGAAGATCTCCGGGTGACCTGGTATGGTCAGGTCGGACTGGACGACCACGCGTCCCTTCCGGTCCAGCTCGCAGCCCAGCCGCCGCGCCAGGACTTCACCGAAACCCGAAGCGGCCACGCCCGCTGCCCAAATGACAGTGCGGGCCCGGATTCGTTGCCGTCCCGCGGCTGTTTCCATCTCCACGCCCTCGGAGTCGATCGAGGTTACGCGCACGCCGGTGCGGCAGCGGACCGCGAGCCGGATCAACGCCTCTTCGGCCTTGACCGACAACTCGGGCGGGTAGGTGGGCAGGACGCGATCCTGCCCCTCGAGCAGCAGGATCGAGGACTCCTTCGGTTCGATCGTGCGGAAGTCGTCGCGAAGCGTGTCGTTGGCGATCTCGCCGAGGGTTCCCGCCAGTTCGACGCCCGTGGGCCCGGCGCCCACGACCACGAAGGTCAACCAGGCGCGGCGCTCTTCCGGGTCCGGCGCCCGTTCGGCACGCTCGAACGCCAGCAGAATCCGCCGCCGGATCTCGGTGGCGTCCTCGATCGACTTCAACCCCGGCGCGTAGGCCTTCCAGGTCGGGTGGCCGAAGTAGTCGTTGCGCGCCCCGGTGGCGGCCACGAGCGTATCGTAGGGTACTTCGCCCTCGTCGAGAATCAGGCGGCGGCGCTCCGGATCGAGATCGACGGCCTCGGCGAGCAGCACGCGCGTGTTCTTGTGCCGGCGCAGCACGGCCCGGAGCGGAGCGGCGATGTCGCCCGGCGAAAGCCCCCCGGTCGCCACCTGGTAAAGCAACGGCTGAAACAAGTGAAAATTGCGCCGGTCAATGAGCGTTACTTCGACGGGCGCCCGGCCTAACTCGCGCGCCGCGTACAGACCGCCGAAGCCGCCTCCGACGGTCACCACTCGATGGGGCGAAGCGCTCACGGCGTGGCGGGTTTCATGCCGATGCGCCGCAGCAACAGGAACTCGGTCACGTTTTCCCGCGTCAGCAGGCCGAGCAGATGGTCGCCTTCCATCACCAGCGCGCACGGGCCTGCTTCCGCCAGCGAGGCGAGCGCCTCCGCCAGGTCGGTGTCAGGATTGACGCGGGCAAAGTCGCGGTTCATCGCCCCGGCCACGTAAGCCGCCGGACCTTCCGTGGCCATGGCGCGGAGCAGGCGGTGGCGGTCGAGCAGTCCGATCACGCGGTCGCCGTGGAGCACCGGGAAATCCTGCTGCGTGGACTCCAGCATCAGCTGGGCGGCGTCGGCGATCGTCTGGCCGTGGGAGAGCGTCAGATAGCGGGTCACCATCGCGGCGCGCACCGGCAGGCCCTGCGTCAGCGATCGGCCCACCGCCGCCTCGCTCTCTTGCGCCGCCCCAAGGTAGACGAAGAACGCCACGAAGATGAGCATGAAGTGCATCGACAGCAGCCCGTAGAGGCCCATCAGGACCGCCAGCACGCGTCCGGCGCGCGAGGCGATCCGCGTGGCTTCCTCCTCCGGGCGCCGCAGCGCGAGAATCGAGCGCAGGATTCGGCCGCCGTCCATGGGGAAGGCCGGCAGGAGGTTGAACAGCGCCAGGACGAGGTTGCCCAAGGCGATCCGTTCGAGCAGGTTCGAATCGGTCGGCTGCGCCAGCGTCGCTACGCCCTCGACACGGAGGCCGCGCCAGAGGGCGAGCGCCGCCAGGATGGCGGCGGCGATGACGAAGTTCACCGCCGGTCCCGCGATGGCGATCCAGAGCTCCTGGCGGGGGCGCGGCGTCTTCTCCAGCCGCGCCACGCCGCCGATCGGAAACATCACGATTTCGAGCGTCCGCACGCCGTAGCGGCGCGCCACCACCGCGTGGCCGAGCTCATGGAGCAACACGGAGGCGAACAGGCCGCCGACGAACAGCACATCGGCCAGCGCCGACTGGCGTCCCTGGAAGCCCACCACGACGAGAAAAATCAACAGCAGGACGAAGGTGAAGTGAAATCGCACGGGGACCCCAAGCACGGTCACCGTGGAAATTGAACCGGGAATTCGCTCTCGCGCCGGCACGCCACCCGTCCCCTTCCATTATCGTCGGCCCCGCTCACAGCTCGAAGCGGATCCCCTGCGCCAGAGGCAGCTCCTCAGACCAGTTGATGGTGACGGTTTGGCGGCGCATGTACGCCTTCCAGGCGTCGCTACCGGCTTCGCGGCCGCCGCCGGTCTCCTTCTCCCCGCCGAAGGCGCCGCCGATCTCGGCGCCGCTGGTGCCGATGTTGATGTTGGCGATGCCGCAGTCGCTGCCCCGCGCGCTCAGGAAGGTCTCGGCCGCCGGCAGGTTGGTGGTGAACATGGCCGACGAGAGCCCCTGCGGGACGTCGTTGTGCCAGGCAATGGCTTCCTCGAGCGTGTCGAACTCGATCAGGTGGAGGATGGGGGCGAAAATCTCTTCTTTCACGACGGGCATGTCGGCTCGCGAGCGCACCAGCGCCGGCTCGACAAAGCATCCGCCGGCGAGATCGAGCCGCCGCCCGCCGTAGAGGACTTCGCCGCCTTGCGCGCGGATCCTCTCGAGCCCGTTCATCATTTCTTCGACGGCGGCGCAGTTGATCAGCGGGCCCATCAGCGTGGACTTCTCGAGCGGGTTGCCGATACGCACCTGGCGGTAGGCGGCGATGAGGCGCCTGGTCATTTCCGCGGCGATGCCGCGCTGGAGAAAAAGCCGGCGGATCGTCGTGCAGCGCTGGCCGGCCGTGCCGATGGCCCCGAACAGGATGGCGCGGAGCGCCAGATCGAGGTGCGCATCGTTCATCACGATGACGCCGTTGTTGCCGCCCAGCTCGAGGATCGTCCGGCCGAGCCGGCGCGCCACCACTTCGGCGACGCGGTAGCCCATCCGGCACGAGCCGGTGGCGCTGATGAGCGGCAGGCGCCGGTCCGCCAGCATACGTTCGCCTAGCGTCGCGCCGCGCCCGATCACCAGATTGAAGACGCCGGGCCAGCCGTGCCGGGCCAGCACGCGGTTGCAGATCTTTTGCACGGCGATCGCCGTCAGCGGCGTCTCCGAAGACGGCTTCCAAACTACGCAATCGCCGCACACCGCGGCGATAAACGCGTTCCAGGACCAGACCGCCACGGGGAAATTGAACGCCGTGATCACCCCGGCGACGCCGAGCGGATGCCACTGTTCGTACATCCGGTGACCGGGCCGCTCGCTCGGCATCGTCAGCCCGTAAAGCTGGCGGGAAAGGCCGACGGCGAAGTCGGCGATGTCGATCATCTCCTGCACCTCGCCCTTGCCTTCGGCGAGAATCTTGCCCGTCTCGAGCGTCACGAGCGCGCCCAGATCGTCTTTGGCCGCCCGAAGCTCGTCGGCGATTTCGCGCACGATCAGGCCGCGCTTGGGGGCCGGATACATCCGCCAGCGCTCGAACGTCTGGACGGCGAAGCCGGCGACCTCTTCGTAATCGGCCTCGGAGGCCATCTCGACGCGCGCGAGCTCCCTGCCGTCGGCCGGGTTGAGAGACGCCAGCTCGCCTCCTGACGGGCGGGCGATCCACTCGCGCCCGCAGGCGCCCGAGTTGACCGCGGAAATTCCCAGCCGCTCGAGGATCCCGGACCGAGACATAGAATGAGTATATTCGTTCGGGACTCGGCCGATGAAGAAGCTGATCAACGATCCGGAGCAGGTGGTTCGCGAGTCGCTGGCCGGTCTGGCGCGCGCCCACGCCGACATTTTGAAGGTCTGTTTCGAACCGGTGTATGTGGTCCGGGCGGATGCTCCCGTGACGGGAAAGGTCGGCGTCGTTTCCGGAGGCGGCAGCGGCCACGAACCGATGCACGCCGGCTTTGTCGGCCGGGGGATGCTCGATGCCGCCTGCCCGGGCGAGATCTTCACCTCGCCGACGCCGGACCAGATCGAAGCGGCCACGCGCGCCGCCGACGGCGGGGTCGGCGTGCTGCACATCGTCAAGAACTACACCGGCGACGTCATGAATTTCGAGATGGCGGCCGAGCTGTGCCAGGCGCAGGGCATCGCCGTCCGGGCGGTGATCATCAACGACGACGTCGCCGTCGAGGACAGTCTGTACACGGCGGGGCGGCGCGGCGTCGGCGCCACCGTGCTGGCCGAGAAGATCTGCGGCGCCGCGGCGGAGCGCGGTTGGGATCTCGACCGGATCGAAGCGCTCTGCCGGCGCGTCAACGACAACGCGCGGTCGATGGGCATGGCGCTGGCGCCGTGCACGCCTCCGGCGGCGGGGCGGCCCACGTTCGAGCTCGGCGCGGGCGAAATCGAGATGGGCATCGGCATCCACGGCGAGCCGGGCCGATTCCGCACGAAATGGGCTCCGGCGCGCGAGATCGCCGCCCAGATGACCGAGGCCATCGTGGCCGATTTGCCGTTTCGCGCCGGCGACCGCGTCATCGCGATGGTCAACGGGATGGGCGCCACGCCGCTGGTCGAGCTGTATCTGGTCTACGGCGAGCTCGACCGGCTGCTCGAAACCCGGGGGATCCGGGCGGCGCGGAAACTGGTGGGCAATTTCATCACCAGCCTCGACATGGCCGGCTGCTCGATCACGCTGCTCCGGGCCGACGACGAGATCCTGGCGCTGTGGGACGATCCGGTCCTGACGCCGGGACTGCGCTGGGGAGTCTGAGGTGCCGGCGGTCGGTGGCGGCGAGATCCGGGCCTGGCTCAAGGCGCTGCGGGAGGTTTACGCGGGAAACCGCGACCTGCTCACCGCGCTCGATGCCGCCATCGGCGACGCCGATCACGGCATCAATCTGGACCGGGGCTTTACGGCGCTCATAACAGAACTTGACAGGAATGTTCCGGCCGATCCCGCCGCCGCGCTCCGAGCGGCGGCCGTGTGCCTGATTCGCTCGGTCGGGGGCGCCGCCGGGCCGCTGTATGGCACGTTCTTTCTGCGCGCCGCGGCGGCCTCCGCGGGCAAGACGGCGCTCGAGCCGCCGGACGTGGTGGCGATGTTCGAGGCGGGCGTTGCGGGCGTGGCCGAGCGGGGCAAAGCGGCGGCGGGCGACAAAACGATGCTCGACGCGCTCCTGCCGGCCGTCGAGGCCATGCGGCGTGCCCTGGCCGACGGCGGAGGACTCGGGGAAGTGCTCGAAGCCGGCGCGCGCGCCGCCGAAGAGGGCATGAAGAGCACCATCCCGCTCGTCGCGCGCAAAGGCCGGGCCAGCTACCTAGGGCTGCGCAGCGCCGGACATCAGGATCCGGGAGCGACGTCGGCCTGGCTGCTGGTGAGAACGGCGGCGGCCGTGTGGCGATGATCGGCCTGGTGATCGTCTCCCACAGCGCGCGGCTGGCCGAGGGCATCTGCGAGCTGGCCGCTCAGGTGGGGCAAGGAAGAGTGCGGCTGGCGGCGGCCGGCGGCACGTCCGATCCGGAGCAGCCGTTTGGAACCGACGCCTTCAAAGTGCTCGAGGCCATCGAGTCGGTTTCGGGCGGCGGCGTGCTCATCTTCATGGATCTCGGCAGCGCGGTGTTGAGCGCCGAGACTGCGCTGGAGATGCTTCCGGAGGACCGGCGGGCGCAGGTGCGCCTGTGTCCCGGTCCGGTGGTCGAAGCGGCGGTGGCGGCGGCCAGCCTCGCCGCGGCGGGCGCACCGTTTGAGGAGATCGCCGCCGCGGCGCGGCTGCCGCCTGAAACGGAAGCGTTTCGCCCACCGCCGGAGGCTTTCGAACGGCGCGTTCGCGTCGCGAATCCGCTCGGACTGCACGCGCGGCCGGCGGCCCGCCTGGTGCGCCTGGCGCGGCGTTTCGACGCTCGCGTGAGCGTCGAAAACCTGACGCGCCGCCGCGGTCCGGCCGACGCCTCCCATATCGGCGGCTTGTTGGAACTGGGCGCCCGGGCTGGCGACGAACTGGCGATTCACGCCTCCGGGCGCGAGGCGCCGGCAGCGCTGGATGCGCTCGCGCGGTTCCTTGCCGAAGGCGGCGGCGAGGCCGGCAGGCCCGCCGTTCCGACGGTGCCGGAAGGCGCGCACGAGGGAGATCTTCGGGGAATTCCGGCTTCGCCCGGGATCGCCATCGGCCCGCTCGTGCGGCTACGTCCGGCCGTGTCCGGGGGCGCCGCGCCTTCCGCCGGGGACCCCGAGGCGGAGCGGCTGCGCCTCGAAAAGGCGATCGAAGCCGCGCGCCAGGAGACCCGGGCCCTGCACGAGTGGGCGGTTGCCCACGCGGGCGAGGACGAGGCGGGGATCTTCGACGCGCAACTGCTGTTTCTCGAAGACGAACGCCTGCTCGAGGAGGCGTCGCGCCTCGTGCGTGAAGCGCGCCGGCCCGCCGAAGCGGCCTTCGAAGCGGCTGCGCGCGAGCTTGCCGGGCGTCTCGCCGCGCTCGACGACGAGTACCTGCGGAGCAGGGCGGCGGACGTGGCCGACGCCGCCGGCCGAGTTCTGCGCGGGCTCACCGGTGTTTCCGCGCCCGAATCGCTCGACCGGCCGGCGATTCTCGCGGCGCCGGACCTGACGCCCTCCGACCTCAAGGAACTCGGCGCGCGCCGATTGCTCGGCCTGTGTCTCGAAGCGAGCGGTCCGGGAGCCCATAGCGTGATCCTGGCGCGAGCCATGGGCATTCCCGCGGTGGTGGGGCTCGGGCCCCTGCTGGCGCGCGTGTCCGAGGGAACTACGGTGGCGCTCGACGGCGAAACCGGGGCGGTGTGGATCGCGCCGACCGAGAACCAGGTGCGCAAGCTCGAGCAGCGGCGCGAGCGCTGGCTGGCCGGGCGCACGGCCGCCGAGCAGGAGCGGCTCAAGCCGGCGGTGACGCGCGACGGGCGGCGGATCCGCGTCGTGGCCAATATCGGCTCGGTCGAAGCCGCCGCGGAGGCCGTCGCGAGCGGCGCCGAAGGCGTCGGCGTGCTGCGCACCGAATTCTTGTTCCTGGGCCGCGCCGAGCCGCCCGGCGAGGACGAACAGGCGGCAGCCTACCGCGCGGTCGCCGACTGCCTCCAGGGCCGGCCGCTGGTGATCCGGACGCTCGATATCGGCGGCGACAAGCCGGCCGGCTACGCCTCGCCCGGCGGCGAGCCGAATCCGTTTCTTGGCCTGCGCGGCCTGCGCCTGAGCCTCCTGCGCCGGGATCTGCTGCGCACCCAGCTCCGCGCCATCCTCCGCGCCGCCGAAGACTATCCTGTAGCGGCGCTACTGCCGATGGTCTCCTCGGTCGGAGAAGTGCGCCAGGTGAGGCGCGAGCTCGAGGGGCTGTGTCGCGGGCCGGCGGCCCTGCCGAAGCTGGGCGTGATGATCGAAGTGCCGGCGGCGGTGGCGATGGCGCGGGAATTGGCGCGGGAGGCCGACTTTTTCAGCCTCGGCACGAACGATCTGGCCCAATACGTGATGGCCGCCGACCGGACCAACCCCCACGTGGCCGCGCTCGCCGACCCGCTCGAGCCGGCCGTTCTCCGCATGGTCCACCAGGCCGCCCTGTCCGCACGGGAGGCGGGTATCGACGTTACCTTCTGCGGGGAGCTGGCGGCGGATCCGCTCGCGGCGGCCGTCTTGGTCGGGCTCGGCATCGACGAGTTCAGCGTCAGCCCGCCGGCCATCGCCGGCCTCAAGCAGGCGATCCGCTCTGCAAGCGCCGCTGAGGGAGAATGCCTGGCCCGGCGGGCGCTGGCGCTCGATTCGGCGGCCGCCGTCCGGCGCCTGCTGGCCGCCCGGTAGCGCCGGCGGTGTCAGCGCCACAGCCGGTTGATCACCCGAATCAGGACCAGGCCGCTGGCCACAAAGACGCCTAGCAGCGCCAGGCCGTAGCCGGTGCGCCCGTAGAGGAAATTGCCGACGGTGAACAGCGACGACCAGATCGCGGTGCAGCCGGCCACCCAGCCGGCAAGAGCCAGCGGGATGTTCTCGCTGCGCGCGGCGGCGGCCGCCTCGGCGTCCGAGATGCCTGCCTCGAGGCGCACGCGCCGCCAGCCGGGCCCGAACGGCCGCACTTTGCGGTAAAACTCGATCAGCGTCCGGCGGTCGGTTGCGGGGCCGAGCCAGGTGACGGCGAGCCAACAGATCGTCGTGCCGATCACCGTCACGAGAAGCTCCCGGTGCGTGCCGAGCACGATCCCCTGCTTGCGCGCCGCCGCCAGCGCCACCGAGATGGCGAACGAGCTGATCATGGCCGCCACTTCGCTCCAGGCTGTGATGCGCCACCAGAACCAGCGCAGCAGATACAGCAGCCCGGTGCCCGCGCCCACCTGAAGGATCAGGTTGAAGCTGTCCTGCGCCGTCTCCAGCACGAAGACCAGACTCGAGGAGGCCACGAACAGCCCGATGGTGGCCAGCCGTCCGGCCAGCACGTAGTGCCTCTCCGGCGCGTCGCGGCGCACGAAGCGCCGGTAGAAGTCATGCACCAGGTAGGAGGCGCCCCAGTTCAGGTGCGTGAGGACCGTCGAGGAGTTGGCCGCGATCAGACCCGCCACCATCAGTCCCAGCCAGCCGGCCGGCAAAAAGCGGAGCATCGCCGGATAGGCGATATCGTGGCCCACCAGCGTCGGGTCGAGATTCGGAAAGGCGCGGCGGATCGCGGCCAGATCCGGGTAGATGATCAGTGAGGCCAGCCCCACCAGAATCCACGGCCAGGGACGAAGCACGTAATGGGCGACGTTGAAGAACAACGTGCCGGCGAGCGCGTCCTTCTCCGAGCGCGAGGCCAGCATCCGCTGGGCGATGTAGCTGCCGCCTCCGGGCTCGGCGCCCGGATACCAGACCGCCCACCACTGCACCGCCAGCGGCATCAAGAAGACCGCCGTCGCCAGCTCCCAGTTGCTCGAAAAATCCGGAAGCAGGTGCAGATAATTCAGGCCGCCCGGCCCCGGGATCCTCGAGACCTTATCGACCAGCCCGCCGAGGCCGCCGATCTCCGGAAGCGTCACGGCGAAGTAGGCCGCCGCGATCACCGCCGACATCTTGATGAAGAACTGGATCATGTCGATCACCAGCACGCCCCACAGGCCCGAGTGCGCGGCGAAGATCACGTTCAGCAGCCCGACCGCGGCAAGGGTTTGCCAGCGGTTGAAGCCGAACAGGATGCCGGCGATTTTGCAGGCCGCCAGGTTCACCGTTGCGATGATGATCGAATTGAAAAACAGGCCGAGGTAGATCGAGCGGAAGCCGCGCACGAACGAAGCCGCGCGGCCCGAATAGCGCAGTTCGTAGAACTCCAGGTCCGTCATCACGCCGGAGCGCCGCCACAGGCGGGCGTAAAAGAACACCGTGGCCACGCCGGTCAGCGTGAAGGCCCACCACTGCCAGTTGCCGGCCACGCCTTGCGTGCGCACGAAATTCGTCACCAGGTTCGGCGTGTCGCTGGCGAACGTCGTCGCCACCATCGACAGGCCGGCCAGCCACCAGGGCACGGCGCGGCCGGAGGCGAAAAATTCCGACGTGCTGCGGCCGGAGCGGCGCGCAAAGAACAGCGCGGGTGTGAAGAAGACGCCGAACGAGGCGGCGAAGATGAACCAGTCGAGAAGAGTCAGGCGCATGAGGACAGCCCGTCAGGAGCAACCGCACGGCATTCAACCAGAAACGCGGATACTGGTCCCAGTAGACGAAATTGCAGCCCCAGTGCGGCGCCGGATCGGAGGTGTAGGCGAGCACGCGGCCGCGCCCGAAGCCTCCGACGGCGAGCATCGGATCGCTCGAGCCCTCCCAGACGGCCAGCACCTCACAGCCCGCCCGGGGCGTGACGATGTTGTAACCCAGGATGGGCGGCATCGCGGCCAGATCGATGCCGTCGAAGATCGGGTGATCCGGCGCCGTCGCTCGGGCGCGCCAGCCCTCCGTGCTCTCGCGCAGATCCTCCCAGGCGAGGCACTCGACCGGAAGAATCTCCCGCAGGCCGGTGCGTCCCCACCCGCCTTTGCCCATCTCGCCGTTGAAGCTCAGCCAGCCGCCGAGAAACATCATGTGCTTGCCGTCCTTGAGCGCCTCGACGGTGAGGCGCACGCGGTCGGGAAACGTCAGCGGCCTGGGGCCGAATTTCGAGCGGTCGAAAAAGTGCGGATCGAGCTGGAAGAGCTTGGCCTCGACGTCGGAGAAGATGAGCACGTCGTATTCGCTCAAGATCTCCTCGTAGCGGCCTGGCGGCAGCCGGTAGAACTCCCAGGCCGGCACGCTGGTGACTTGGTGCTCGCCGCTCGATTCGATGGCGTCCTTGAGCCAGTGCCCGTAGTTGTAAACGTCGGTGCCCTTGAAGGCGTAGTTGAAGGGAGTTTCGGCGAAAACGGGCCCCAGCATGACGGCCCAGTCGCCCGCATAGTAAATCCTGGCCATGAAATTTCCGAATTGACAAGGATACCGCGGCAGGGGGCTACAATGGCGGATTGAACCGACCTCGCTTCCGCAGTTTGTTCTCGCGGCGCACGTGGTTGCACGCTGCCGCCTGGGCGCTTCCGGGGGCTTGCCGGAGACGCCCGGAACGACCCCCGGGGCGCGACTTCCTGATCCAAGCCTCCGAGCTGCGGCTGGAGTTCGAGAGGGCGCCGGGCGCCCGGGCGCTCTCGTTTGCGAACTTCCCGGCCGCGCCGGAGGAGTGGCGGGCCCGGTGCCGCGCGAAGCTCGCGGAGCTGCTGGGGCTGGAGGCGCCGGCGGCGGGCCCCGTGCGCGAGCTGCGGCGCACCGAGCGCGACGGGATCGTCTACCGGGTGCTGGTCATGGACGCCGGCCCGTCG